>DJKK01000011.1 GCA_002434595.1 Alphaproteobacteria bacterium UBA6544
CTAGGTCGCTTGTTGGGAAGGACGCGAGGGATTCGAGTTTGCGCGTCCGGGCGTTGAAACAGCAAAAGAGTTCGCGCGTGATCTGGGCGCCGTTTGGGCGGGCGATATCCGTGAGGATCCACCGGAGCCGTAAGATGCGGCGATTAGCTTTGCCCCGGTGGGGTCTCGTAGCGCTGCGGACTGTCGTGCCGGGCGATGTGGTTGTCTGCGCCGGCATACATATGAGCGATATTCCTTTTTTTCCGTAAGAGGTCTTATGGGAGGAGCGGCAGATCTGGTCGGTCGCGAAGCTGAATCGCCGGGATGGAGAGGAATTCCTTTATTTGGCGTCCAAGGTACCTGTGAAAACGTCTGTGTCACTCTATGGTCTGGAGCAGGCTAATGACCACTCGCGGATTTGAGGGAAGGCCGTCTGCAGGGGGGCGTTCTTACTATGGAGGACGGTCCTACTCGATAAAGGCGCTTACTGACGCAAGCGGGTCGTCGGAACCGGGCAGCATGCGCATGGACCCGTCCGGTCGACGGATTGCGCTAAGACCTGTCTGCTCGATAACAGCGTATTAGTAACCCTCAATTACGCCGTTTGTCACAGCGCCTCTCTCTTTCCATTTCGGTGCTTATTCTTTACATCGTTCGGCAAGCAACCGGCAAACGGGCCATCCCGGTGCGTGAGCCGCAATTAAATAAAATGATCGGGAGATGGATCCATGCGAATTCTTGCCTTCGACAAGTCTGGAAAACCGGCTCTGGGTGTGCGGCGCGGCGAGGAAGTCGTCGACCTTGCGGCAGTGGCTCCGGACCTGCCGGGTGATCTGCCTAGGCTGCTGGCGGGCGGTGCCGACGCGATGGATCGGGCTAAATCCGCGGCCGAAGGGGCGACGGGTGATGCTGTTATGTCCGGCGAGGGCTTGGTCTATCACCCCACCATCTGGAATCCGGGCAAAATCATCTGCGTTGGCCTCAATTATGCGGCCCACGCTGCTGAGGCCCAGAGCGATACGAGTACTGTGCAGGAATACCCCTCTTTTTTCTTGCGCGTAGCGACCACTCTTGTCGGTCACGAACAGCCGCTCGTGGTGCCGAAAGCTTCGAGTGATTTGGATTATGAGGCAGAGATGGTGGCTGTCGTCGGGAAGGCGGGCCATTGCATCTCGAAGGCCGCCGCGCTGGACTATATTGCGGGTTACTCGGTCTTCAACGAAGGCTCGGTTCGGGATTACCAATTCAAGTCATCACAATGGACTAGCGGCAAGAATTTCGATGCCTCTGGCGGTTTCGGACCGGATTTTGTGACCGCGGACGAAGTGCCGCCAGGTGGCAACGGCCTGCGTATCCAGACACGTCTCAACGGCGAGACCATGCAGGACGCAAATACCAAGACGATGATCTTCGACGTGCCCTCACTGATTGAGATCATCACAGAGGTGATGACCCTGCTTCCGGGCGACGTCATTGTTACCGGAACGCCGGAAGGCGTTGGGTTTGCCCGTACGCCGCCAGTCTGGATGACGCCGGGCGATACGTGCGAGATCGATATCGAAGGTGTCGGTGTTCTGCGCAATCCGATTGTCGCTGCAGCATAAATAAACTGTGGATCAATATGTTATGAGCGGCGCGTTTCAGTTTCGGACCCCTTTTCCGTGGCGCTTTCACACCAAATTCCATCGTGATTTCGCTGGGTAAATTCCGATACTGAAACAGACTGGCTAAATTTGCAGTTAGGATTGCCGGATTCCGCTAAGTCGCGTTAGTTATGTCAAGGATTCACGGCTGACAGGCATTATCCCGCAATGATTCGGGGCGGGATATCCGCTGGTACGATTCTTTGCGTAACAGATTCGGTAACGCCGTGGGCAGTGACTTTTTTCATTGATAGGCCTAGAGGCGCGTCACACACGGGCGGATCACGTCTATGGCCAAATGGACATGATCGGGCTGGATAGCGTCTTGCCGCGACCGCGCCAAATTTGAATCGATAGCGGAAACAGCGTGATTCCGGATAAGCACGGTCTTGTGCCGGAGAAGGTTGGCTCCGTCAGCTCGCGGAATGGGACATAAACCGAATCGGCTGCGTTACATGGCGATCGACATTTTGGTGGAAAGTCGTCATCGGTAAAGGTTGGCGCCAAATTGGCGAAACCCGGAACCGGCTTGCGTGCTGTTTTGCGGACTAGGAGCTAAGTCCGAACGAGGAAGCTGTTTCGACTCTGATTCACCTAGAGGTGTTTTCTGCAGTGATAATTGGGCTCTTTGAATGGTCCTGCAGAATACTCGATCATGCAGCGCGATTGGTGCGCTTTGCCTGTAAAGGCTTCAGTCTATCAAGCCCGCTTCCCGCGCGAGTGGTAGATATTCCACACGGCGCAAGGTCATAAATGCGGGAATATCCTTATATCCGACAGAGAGCGGCACGAATCCCAGCGCTGCTTTCTCAGCGAGGTATGCGGGTTCTCGATCAATCTCGGCAAAAATATCGGATATTTTCATTCGGATGTCTTCCGGCGTTGTATTTGGTACCGCAATGCCGCGATAGGCGCCGCCGACGAAATCGTATCCGAGTTCGTGGAATGTCGGGACATCGGGAAACTTGGCGTGACGCTTGTCCATTGCGACGGCAAGCATCCGAACTTTACTGCTATATTTCACACCCGCCGTCGTATAAACCCAACCCGCATCGACCCTTTCTTCGATGAGGGCGGTGACCGCCGCGGCGGTGCCTTTGAAGCTGTTATATGCCGACTTTGCCCTGAGCCGCTCGTCGAACCAGACCTGCGCTAGGTGATTGGCCGTACCCCTGCCAGAACCGGAGAACGAAACCTTCCCGGGCTTGGCATTCATGGTCTCGATCAGGTCTGCGAGCGTTTTGTACTGACTTTTCTCGCGCACGAGGATCGCGTGTGGCGTATAGTGAAATATGTGGATGACGGCCAAGTCTTCCGTTCGGTAGTTCGCTCCGCGAATAGGCTGCAAAAGGATATGCGGCAAATTGACGCCGACGATCGTATGGCCGTCGTCCATCATCTTGTTGAGCTGGCTCCACGCGACAGCACCGCCGCCGCCGGGCCGATACTTTATCACCAGATCCCGTTTCGTCAGTTTCTGGAAGATAGGCTGCTGCAGCCGCGCGGTTACCCCGGATTCGCCACCCGCACCGAAGGGTATAACGTACTCGACCGGTTTTTCGGGATACTCCGCATTTAGCGAAGCGGCCCATATGAGACAGACCGCTACAATAGTGATCCTTATAGGCCGATACATGTTCGTCCTATCGTCATCGCTGCCTGTGCGGCAGGTCTGTGAATATTTCCGCCTGCCTTTTCTCGATCATGCGCTTTGGTAAAGCTTAGTCATCACGAATTCACGGTGTCCCAAAGCCTCGGCACAAGTCATACGGCCGTTGCAGGTACGCATCGTGATATCGATTAGCTGATCACCTGCTTCGTCGTAGTTCATTTCCCGGCGCAGAATGCCCGAGACATCGAGGTCGACGTGTTCTGACATTTCCCGCGCTGTCCGCGGGTTGGCCGTCAGCTTGATGACCGGCTCGATGGGATTGCCAATAACATTGCCCTGGCCGGTCGGGAAAAGATGCACGACGAATCCGGCGGCCGCCTGCAAAGTGACGCATTCCGCCGCTGCGGACGATGTATCCATGAAATAGAGGCCGGCACCGGCTGCCGGTGCTTCGGCCGGCTTAAGAACGTCAATATAGTTCGTTTTCTTGCCAATCTTCTCCAGGTTTCCGAAGGCTTTCTCCTCGATTGTAGTCAAACCGCCTTCGATATTGCCCTTAGTCGGCTGGCTCTCCGACAGGTCGTCCGTCTTATGACGTTCGATCATGTCGTTATAGGCGGTCCAGGTCGTGTAAAATTTGTCACTTGCTTCCGGTGTGGCGCCACGTTCCTTGCAGACAAGCTCTGCGCCGGTGATTTCCGAAGTCTCACCGAAACAGCTTGTGACACCGACCGGGTCCATCTTGTCGATGAAATTGCCGACGGTCGGGTTCGAACCGATACCGGACGTGGTGTCGGATTCACCGCATTTCACGGATACCCACAGGTCGCTGATATCGAATTCTTCGCGCTGATTCTCGGAAGCGTCCTGGATCATCTCTTGGGCGACGCGGCTGGCGTCAGCGACTGTCTTGATTTCGCCGTTGCGCTCTAGAGCAAAGCCTTCGACCCGCTTGCCCGTCTTTGCGATGCCGTCCACGACGCGGCCGGTCCAGCCGGGTTCGATACCGATTACCACAACGCCCGCGACATTAGGGTTCGCACCCGTGCCGATCAGCGTACGAAAGTGCAGTTCAAGGTCTTCACCAAACTGCAGGCGTCCGTAGTGGTGAGGCAGGGCCATCGTCCCCTTTACATTGTGTTCCACTTTCTCTGACGCTGCGTTTGAAAGGTCGTCGAGGGGCAGGATGATGACATGGTTGCGAATGCCGACGCGTCCGTTTTCACGGCGGTATCCTTTAAAAGTCTTGGGAAGCATGGCGTTCACCACTTCTTTGTCTTGAGATTGTGTGTGTGGACGTGACCACCGACGGCGACGTTCTGGACGATCTTGCCGATGTCGTGGCCGTATTTCAGAACGGCATCACCGTCATTGAAGTCACTGAGAGCGATTTTGTGGCCGAGTGGAATATCATTGAGGGCCTTCACCGTGATGGTCTTATCGGATTCCATCTTCCAACCGGTCAAGTCCATCCCCTCCTTGACGTCTTCGACGACTACGACACCTACCGTGTCGCTGTCGTTGTGCACGACGAAATGTGGCGCGGACATGCTTCCTCCTGTATCGCATTCTTAATTTTGCCGGAGTTGCGCTTGATTTCGCCTATCTAATCTAGCTACCGGCAACTTCGGCCATAAAAGACTTGGCGCTATGGGGAGTCAATGGCGCTTGGAACCTTGATCAGGCGGCGTCTTCGTGTGCTTTACGGCTGTCAGCCGGGACCTCGGCACGCTCATTCATACTGTAATCCCGGACCACGGACGCGACCCGCAGCCGGTAGTCCGCGAAGACACCCGCACGCCCTTGCGACTGCGCACTTCTGTGCTTTTCGAGATTACGCCAATTCTGGATTGCCTCTTCGTCGCGCCAGAATGACAGCGAGAGCACTTTCCCTTCCTCGTTGAGGCTCTGAAAACGCTCGATCGAGATGAAGCCATCGATTTTCTGCAACTCGTCGCGCAATCCGGCTGCTATATCGAGATAGGTATCCGTCTGTCCTTCCGAGGGCCAGACTTCGAAGATTACGGCGAGCATGTCAGACTCTCTATCCCTGTGGGTCTTAATGTTCGATCACGATATTTCCGTGAGCGTCGACGCGCACCGAGCAAACGGGCGGTACAACGACAGTCGAAACTTATTCCTCAACGATTGCAGTTCCATCGCGATCCGCAGCGTATCGCAATAGATATTGGCGCCAATTTGCATAGTGCCTGGACAACGGAACCTGCCAGTCAGGTGCATGATGATTGGCTTAGGAAACACCATTGGAAAGAGCATGGAGCACCATTCGAGCCCCTTCAGGCTACAGGCGAGCCGAGCTTTCTCCGCGTAGTGCGAAATGTCGTAGTGCTGCGATATCAGCCCAGCGTCGCTCATGCCGCGCGTCGTAGCGCCTTGCCCGGCCGAGCATCTGTGGCTGCACCGTCGCGCCAGACGGCGCGGCCGTTTACGTAGACGGCATCGATTCCAGCGGCGGGTTTGATTGGGTCGTCGAAATCGGCGGTGTCGATAATCGTTGCTGGATCGAAGACCACAAGATCGGCGCAATTGCCTTCCTTGATTTCGCCTCGTCCCGCAAGGCCGAACACCGACGCAGGTTTCCCGGACATCCGATGCACCGCGTCTTCAAGGCTAATCAGATTAAGGTCTCGGCTGTAGTGTCCGAGGACACGTGGAAACGTGCCCCACAACCGTGGGTGGGGGTGATGGTCGTGAGGTAGCCCGTCGGAGGCGATCATAGAATGTTGGTACTTGATGATCCGCTGCACGTCGGCTTCGTCCATCATGAAATAAATGGCGCCAGCCGGTTGCAAACGGTCGCAGGCGTCCTCGATGCTGCAGCCCCAATCTTCTGCGATCTCATTCAGATCGCGTCCGCCGGCCTCGGGCTCGGTCACAGACCATGTAATGATGACGCGCCGCGCTTCGCCGAGTCGCCATTTTTGCAGAACGGTCGAGCCCGCAACATAAGGGTAGACGTCGAGGTCGACGGGCAGGTCCTTCCGGATGCGTTCGATAATCTCGAGCGTTTCCTCGCTGCGGCCGAAATTCTCCTTTCCGGTAATCTTGTGATGCGACAGCACGACACCCGCGTCGGATTCGCGGCCGATCCTGAATGCCTCCTCAAGAGATTCGACGATGTCGTTGCCTTCGTTGCGCAAGTGCGTGGTGTAGAGAGCGCCGGCCGGGCCGAGCAGTTCAGCAAGCTTGAGGACCTCACTTGTCGGTGCCGGTTTCGCGGGTTCGTAGGCGAGCCCGGTCGACATCCCGACCACGCCCGCGTCGAGAGCTTCGGCCAATTGATCTCGCATTTGATCGATCTCATGGTCTGTCGCCGGGCGCTGCAGATCGTCCATCGCGCCGACTCGCAATGTGGTATGACCGCACAGGAGAGCGGCGTTGGTTGCGGCCGGGTTGGTATCGATGGCGTCGAAGAAATCAGACATGCGCGGAAACTTGTAGCCGTCGCCTAGAAGATCGAGCGGGGGCGGTGGCCGGTCGCCGTTAAAGCGAAGCGGCGCGAGGCTGACCCCACAATTGCCCGCGACGACGGTCGTAACACCCTGGCTTGTCTTGTAGCTCATGTCCGGTTTGGAAAGCAGGGCGTGATCGTCGTGCGTGTGCACGTCTATGAAGCCAGGCGCCACTATGCGATTGGCCGCATCGAATTCGACGTCGCCGGAGGCTTGGGATAGATCGCCAACCGCGGCAATTCTGTCGCCGCGGACTCCGATGTCCGCCATGAGACGGCTAGAACCGGTTCCGTCGATAACCTCGCCATTCCGGACAATTAAGTCGTACTTCTCATTCGCCATGCTTTGTGCCTTGTGTAGCTCATCTGCTTTAACAGAACTCTAATCACGCGATCGGGGATTGGCCAATCCGCTTGCAAGGCCATGTTTGTAAACGTCCGATGAAAGGAGCATGGCAGATATGGAATTGACCCCGGAAAAAGTTCAGGCAGATGCGGAATCGGTTTACGACGTGATCATGGAGGGTGGCATTGCCATTGTGCCGCTCGATGTGGCCTATGCAATTATTGGGCATCAGGAAGTTGCGATCCGCAAGATTTTCGAGACTAAAAAGCGCAGTCTCGAAAAGCCGAGCGGCATGTTTGCCTGCCTCGACCATTCGCTGGAATTGCACGATCTGGGTGCGCGTGAACGGGAAATTCAGCATGCTTTGATCAACGATTACGATTTGCCATTTTCGGTCGTCGCGCCCTTTGATCCAACAAATCCCGGGTTGGCCGGTGTAGATCCTTACGTGATCGAGACGTCTTCAAAGGCGGGGACACTCGACATGCTGCTCAACGCAGGGAAGTTCCATAACGCACTCTCGCGGCTCTGTTTCGAGCGCGGCACGCCGGCGTTCGGCTCTTCAGCGAATATTTCGCTGACCGGCAGCAAGTTTACGGTCGCGGATGTCGAGCCTGACTTGAAGGCGGTCGCAGATATCGTGATTGATCACGGAACCTCCAAATACGCCAATCCCGAGGGTGTCTCCAGCAGCATCATTGATTTCAGAGATTTTACGGTTGTTCGGTATGGTTGCTGTTTCGATCAAATAGAACGCATTTTTGAAGCACGCTTTTCAATTGAGTTACGGCCAGCAGAAAAAAATAGCTAAATATAATCAAATAAATATCTGCAATTTACTCACCGCTAATATTACGTCATTACTTTAGTTTATTTGGATTTTAATTTCATTTTTGCATTTATGTGATTATTTTGTAGAATCGTCCGCGACGCGCTGTTCACTCGCGCCAGGGCCGCCGTCTTCGACGATAAGAGGTGCGGTGAGTTTAACACCCGGCATTAAATAACCGTTCGGCCGCCCGGTGCCGGTCTTATTCATGAACTCATAGTAGGGTTCCGCGAGTGGCGGCCCCGCTTCCGTAGCAAGCCAGAGACGCATGAGGTGTCGCCGGCGTTCCGGCTCGGGATAATCTTCGTAAGCCGTCCGAGAGTGCATGATATAGTGATTATTAAGGAGTTGAATATCGCCTGGTTCAAAATCCATTTTGAGATAAAGAGCCGGATCCGTAGCGATACGTTCGATAAGCGAAAACGCCTCGCGTTGCGTGTCCGTCAGACGCGGGACATCATCGAACCGTTGCGCCTTTTCAATCGTGCTGCGAACGTAGTTCGTAGTGAGTTTACCATCGCAGAAATTGAACACCGGGAGGCCGTACCAGGGCTTCCGGCCCTCTGGTATCTCACCGCGCCGGTCGCGATAGAGCGTTTCTGTAAGTACTTTAACAAGATCCGGCCGCAGCTTTAACATTGTGTTGAAGACAGTACCGGAAGAGACGATGCTGCTCATTCCACCCGATTTCGCTTTGCGCAGACACATCAACCCGACAAGATCTGTCGGGTCAGTGTGGAAGTTCAGCTTATTGTCGCTTTGGTAGCCTCTTGCGGTCGGTAGCGATGGGTCAAATCCAAGATTGCAGACATGGCCCAGCGCGTGTCCGGCGGCATTCTGCGATACAGCTTCTCCCAAATGAGAGCCAATTCCAAAATAAGCGATTGCCGCTTCGCGGATGTTGTAACGCGCCACTGGTATGCCCCGGATCATCTTGAAACCGAGACCTTTCTGCAGATCGACTTCAATCCGCTTTAGCGTATCGCCAAGACCAGGTAGCGGAAAGAGATCGCGGGTGATATCCAGCACGTCGAAATCACGTGCGGCAATGCAAGAAACCGCGTCATCCAGAACGGCTATGTCGTCAGCGCTTAATCTGTAAGTCCAGTCTTCTTCACGCTCTGCTAAGTCCGGTCCGCACCAAACCCGATTGCCCACTATCGGGCGAAGATTTGCCTCATGCATCAAACATATCTCTGTGAAAAAAAATTCTTCCAAACAGATAGAATGATTATTCACAAAATTCTACCAACCAATCTGCTTCCACATATGCGTCATGCTTCACAAATAGCATCTTACAGAATATTAATTTTAAAAAAGCGGGTGCGACGATGACGATGAGTCCCAAACAGGGTGACATTTCGATCCATATCGAGCAACTAACCTTCGACAATATGGTTTTATTCAATAACCTGGATTTTGTCATGCCCGAGGGGCAATGGACCTGCCTTATGGGAGAGAGTGGGGTCGGCAAATCAACGCTCCTGCGATTAGTGGCAGGACTGGTACCCGAAAAGACCACAACAACAATTACGGCCGCAGATTTTGGGATAGAAGGTGAAATTGCCTATATGGCACAAAACGACCTGCTCCTTCCCTGGCTCACTGTATTTGAAAATGTAGTCTTGGGTGCGCGGCTGCGAGGTGACGCGTTTTCTTCGGAACGGGCACTGGATTTGTTGAAGCAGGTTAACCTTTTAGGGTCAGCCCATGACCTACCAGCGACCTTATCGGGTGGCATGCGTCAACGTGCAGCATTGGCACGAACCTTAATGGAAGACCGTCCAATTGTTTTAATGGATGAGCCGTTTTCAGCCTTAGATACAATCACCCGGGTTCGGCTCCAAGAATTTGCCGCTGAGATGCTAAGAGGTCGAACTGTGTTGTTAGTTACTCATGACCCATTAGAAGCGTTTCGCTTGGCCGATAGAATTCATGTGATGTCCGGTCGTCCGGCTGTTCTTTTCGAGCCAATCAAACCGGCAGGACGACCACCTCGGGACATGCGCGACCCAGAATTATTAGCAGAACAGGCAAAGCTGTTGGATCAGCTTGCTAATGTGAAGTCGGCGGCATGAAAAGAAGTTTTCCTATCTCATGCGATGAGCGGATCAAGTTGGGGACGCTATGAAATTTATGCGGCCACTGATCATTGCCATTGGGCTTTTTTCTGCCTGGCAGGCAGTCGTGTTACTAACAGAGGTGCCGTTTTTCATTCTTCCATCGCCAATGCTTGTCGCGGTGGCCATGATTGAACATGCGGATAGACTTCTCGAAGACGGTCTTGTCACGTTCGTTGAAATTCTTGGAGGGCTTTTCTTAGGGATTATCCTTGGTACTGCGAGCGCTCTAATTATAGGTTTGTTTCGGCCGGCTCGCCAATGGTTGATGCCCGTGATGGTAGTGAGCCAAGCAATCCCCGTCTTCGCTCTAGCACCGATCTTGGTGTTGTGGATCGGGTATGGCATCGGCTCCAAAATAGCAATGGCTACTTTGATCATCTATTTCCCAGTAACCGCCGCACTGTTTGACGGTCTGCGACGCACCAACACGGGTTATCTTGATCTCGCCCGAACCATGAATGCTTCGCGCTGGTCAGTGCTGCGCCATGTTCGGATTCCAGCCGCAATGCCATCGTTTGCTTCTGGCGTCCGGGTAGCGACCGCAGTTGCTCCGATCGGGGCGATTGTTGGTGAATGGGTTGGCGCTAGCCATGGCCTGGGTGCATTGATGTTACATTCCAGCGGTCGAACTCAAATTGATGTAATGTTCGCGGCCCTTTTAGTTCTCGCCTTTATGGCTATCCTCCTTTATTTCAGCGTCGACTGGCTACTTCGCCGCCTGTTGACTTGGAGCCCCGATTCACTTCCCAGCAATGATAAAGTAGGCTTATGAGATATTTATGCACGATCGCCGTCACCTTGGTATCTTTGTTCTCTGCGTCGCCGTTACTGGCACAAGACAAACTCACAGTCCTGCTTGACTGGTTCGTTAATCCTGATCACGCACCATTGATTATCGCCGAGGAAAAAGGCTTCTTCGAAGCCGCCAATCTTAAAGTTGAGCTCATCGCACCCGCTGACCCTAGCCTTCCACCAAAATTGGTGGCTGCTGGTAAAGCCGATCTTGCAGTGTCCTACCAACCTCAGCTTCATATCCAGGTTGGCGAGGGACTACCGTTAATCCGCATCGGAACCTTGGTCTCAACACCTCTTAACTCCCTAGTCGTTCTTCGTGAAGGGCCGATTAAAAAGATCGCCGACCTGAAAGGTAAAAAGATAGGATTTTCGGTAGGCGGCTTTGAAGATGCTCTTCTGCAAAGCATGCTCGTCAAGCACGGACTTAGCTTATCAGACGTCGAGCTTATAAATGTAAATTTTTCCCTATCGCCAGCATTGATCGCAGGTAAAGTTGATGCGGTAATTGGGGCTTTCCGCAATTTTGAACTTAACCAAATGGACATCATAAAACGGCCGGGACGGGCATTCTATCCCGAAGAGGAGGGTGTGCCAGCTTATGACGAATTGATCCTGGTTGCGAAAAAAGACATGGCAAATGATGTGCGGTATCGTCGATTTCTTGACGCGGTCGGGCACGCTGTAACATTTTTAATAAATCATCCCGATGATGCGTGGAAACTCTTCATAAAAAATAACCAGAAGCTTGATGATGAGCTAAATCGCAGGGCGTGGCGGGATACACTCCCTCGGCTTGCGCTGCGCCCCGCCGCTTTTGATAGAGTTCGTTATCAGCGTTTTGCCTCTTTTTTGAAAAAACAAGGTTTAATAAAGAAAATTCTGCCAGTTACCGACTATGCCATAGAACTTCCTTGACGTTTGGATGGACCTTAGATTTTCGATTGCCTTTCCCACAACCGATGATTTTGCTCACGCGCAACTATTTAAAGAATGTCGAGATCTTTGTGACCTGCCCCCATCGATTTTTGCGGTTAGAATGTTAGTGCATCATCCTCTTTTCCTACATGGGGGGGCAGGTCATAGGGTGGCTTAATCGAGCATGTACACGTCAAGCTAGGTCTCGATGTTGAGCAATTCGATTAGCTCTTGCGCCCTATGTTGCCAGACGTGGTGCGATGCGTAGCGCTTGCTTGCTGCTGCGACGATTTCGTCGAGATTGTCGGTATCGGTTAACGTCTCCCTCAAGAAATCGTAAATCGTTTCGATTTCTTGAGGAATGAACAGAACGCCTTTCCCATCGCCAAATTCATCGCGCAGAAAGGAGCTCTCGTTCGTAACCGTTGCGCAACCACGAGCAATTCCATGCCAAATCCGTTCGTGAGAGCCACCGCGAATCGTAAAGTTTGAATTCAAATTTATTTTTGTGGCCTGCATCATTTTAGCGACGCTTTCGAATGGGAGGTAGTCGTGGTATCGGATCGACCCGCCCGATTCGATATTGATGCCGTATGCCTCTAGCGGTTTACGAAGACGTCCAACAACATCTATCTTCAATTCATTCTCGGATAGCAGATTGGCGAGAAGCTCGAGCCGCATTCGACCAGCCACGTAAGTCTCTACAGTTTTGCAGACAGCGGATAGCGTCTCTAACGGTATCGCAGACAAAGGTTCCGAAAGGATATCCGAGGTTGCGCGTTTCAAAGCCGAATGAATTGTGAACTCACCCGTGATCGCGCGTTCAATTGTTTTTAATGTGATTTGTTGGACAGGCATCGGAAACGTCCCGACCTTTTCTGCTAACTTATTGGGTAAGACGATTTCGGCTATGTTTCCGCAAAACAGAATGTCTCGTTGTCTTTCAGCTATGCTGAGGACATCAGGTTCGGGCGGCGGTCCGGCGTGGGGAAGGAATTCGGCGGAGATCTCTAAACCTGCGTCACTTAAGGCGCTTTCGTGTGTTTGGTCCACAACGCTGCACGCAAGCCCGAATTCATAGCCGGAGAATTTGTAGGCGTGAAAGTATGGATGGTCGATAAGAATCGTAAACCGGCGCCATCGTTCCGGGTCGATTACAGGCGGAGAATTGAAGTTGCCGTTTAGGTCGATACCGACGACGGTATCGTAACCCTTGCTTTGTTCGCTAATCGTTTGCCAGACGCCATCTATCTCACTTGCGTCAGACATGCGAATCACGTGTGACGGCGAGCCGATAGTTTCGAGGCCCTTCTGTAGATCGTCCAGCATGACATCTGCGAAGGCGGCGCGCATCGGCGTTGCAATCACAAATATAATCATTGAACCGATCGGTGCTTTTTGCATTTGGTTCTTCTATCAACGCGCAGAAAACGATCTGAATAAAGATGCAGGCCGAATTGCTGTCAACAAGGCTGCCCAACTATCGGCAAACAATAGGGTGGATTTGTCAGGCTCTTTCGATCATCCTGAAGTCCCGTAAAACTGCGGCTCCGATATGTCATCAGACAAGCTGCCGACCTATATCATCCATCATTCGCGCGACGTTCTTATTCAACTCTTGCCTCAAGAGGGAATTGCAGCGGAGTTAGGCGTCGCCGAAGGCGCATTTTCGGAACGCATTCTGAAATATTCGCGCCCTAGGAAGTTGCATCTAATCGATTGTTGGGAATATCAGGACCGCGAAGATTATCTTCCGGACGGGAACAATGTTCCGGAAGACGAGCAACAAGGGCGCTTCGAATCTGTCTCTGAAATATTCTCCGGTCAGGTGTCTGAAGGCCAGGTAGTCATTCATCGCGCTTTTACGACGGACGCTGCAAAAGGGTTTGAGAAGGGCTATTTCGACTGGGTATACGTCGATGCAATGCACACGTATGATGCCGTTTTAGCTGACCTAAGAGCATTTTCACCGTTGGTTCGGGAAGATGGATTCATCGCCGGTCACGACTATGCAAATCACCCCGCTGCTCTCGCTGAAGGCTACGGAGTGATTGAAGCCGTGAACGAGTTCGTCAAAGAAAGTGGTAGCCATTTGCTTCTTCTGACGGAAGATGGCTATCCGAGTTATATCATCGCAAAACAGCCGGATTCCGAAGAAACGCGAAGGATGCGAATGCTGATTGAGGCACAGCTCAAATTCCTCAAAGTTTATGACTTCCTGAGCCGCCGCTTCGTGCAAGAAGTTTGTTTTGATATCAATGGTAAGCCTTTTGATGTCCGCCCGGCGATTTACTGACCCGAACAAGTCAATATACTGGTAATTCGCGTCGAAGACGAATTCGCTGTTACGGCCTTTTGTCACATTGATTTGAAGCGATAGGGCGACCCCCCTAACATCGATACGTGTCCAGTATTGGCGCAATCTTGAGGGGAGGGAAGCTATGGCCAAGACGGTAGCGGAAATTCTGAAGGGCGTCGTTTTTTCGCGCGGGCCCAATCAGCATACATTTACGGCGATCGGGCGCTGCCCGAGGACCGGCCGGTTGGGGGTCGCGGTCACGACAGGTGAAATCGCTACCGGAAGCCGTGTCCCTTCGGTCATGGCCAATGTCGGGGCCGTCGGCACGCAGGCGTCGACCGACCCACGGCTCGGCCCTCTCGCCATCAAATTGCTCGAACTCGGATACCCCGCAGCGCGTGTAATGTCTGAGTTAGAGGCGAGCGATCCCTATATCGAGTTCCGGCAACTTGGGATCGTAGACCGCTTCGGGCGAACGGCGGTACGCACTGGGTCGAGCAATAATCCCTGGGCGGGACACGAAACCGGAGATGGCTGGGTCGTGATGGGCAATGCTGTCGTCGATGAAGGTGTCATCGCGGCGATGGCTGCCGCGATGCGGGATCATGGGGGAGAAGACATCGAGACCCGTCTTATGCAATCGATCAGTGCGGGTACGGATGCGGGCGGGCAGCCGGATGGCCAACGCGCCGCCGCAGTCGTGGTAAACGAGAACGAGGGTTACCCGATCGTGA
>DJKK01000158.1 GCA_002434595.1 Alphaproteobacteria bacterium UBA6544
TGCGTTTTGGTATCGATGGCAGTCCGGAGATTTACATCATCTCTAATATTACAAAAGACGGTAAGCCGATTGGGACGCGGCGTGCCGGGGAAACTTGGCACACCGACATGAGTTACGCCAAGGAACCGGCCGCAGCGACGATGCTCTATGCCGTCGAGGTGCCGGAACTTTACGGGCTCTCCCTCGGAGATACCGCATTTGCAAACGCCGCGGCCGCGTGGGATGCGCTGCCGGATGAGATGCACGCTGAGATTCTAGGACTGCGCGGCGTGTTCGACTTCTGGGGACGGAAACGTTCCTCCCCGGTCAGTAAGGAGGATGCCGCGAAGTATCCTCCAGTAGAGCACCCTATCGTCCGCCGGCATCCGCGCACCGGCCGCAAGAGCTTATATGTGGCCCGCGACGATTGTACCGGGATTGTCGGCAGGGGCGAGCGAGAGAGCCTAGCATTGATCGAAGCGCTGGCGGATCACATCGTCAAACCGGAGTTCGTCTATCAGCATAAATGGCGGGTCGGAGATGTGGTGGTCTGGGATAATTGTACGGTCCAGCATCGCGCTGTTCTCGACTACGATTTGCCGCGTCGTCGTCTCATGTGGCGGACGACGGTAAAGGGAGAAGTCCCGAAACCCGCTGTGAGCTAGCTTTTTAGTGTCAGCAAGGGATTTTCGGAATTTCACGGCGGCGTTTGGTACTCCAAAGCGAGGTAGGCAGAGGAATAAAAGTGGGAGTGAGTTTCCCGCCTCAGCGAGACGTTTCGGGTCTCAGATCGACGTAACGCCACCCTGAGTGCGCGACACAGTTTTATCCGGCCGTTCTGCGCTTCAGCTCTTTTCACTCCCGCTTTCTAAAAATGAAATTTATGTTGCCGCCGGTCGTGCTGTTTCGGGGTGAATTTGCCCTATCTCTATAAACTGTAAGTAATTGTGGGAGGGAAGAGTATGGCTCTATCGAGCGACACGGACGCTTCGTCGCCAAAATTCCTGCGCGGCAAGTATGCGATCTGCGGTGTGGGTGAGACTACCTATCGACGCGGTTCAGAAGAATCGACACGTAATCTCGCCACGTGGGCGATAAATAACGCACTCGCCGACGCCGGCATGGAAGCCGATGACATCGACGGCATGCTCAACTACTCGGGCAACGATTCGGTGTTCGCGCCGCAAGTGGCAAACGACCTCGGCATTCGCCTAAATTTCTATATGGACGTGCACGGCGGTGGGTCTTCGACGGAAGCATTGATCGGTATCGCTATCGGCGTTATCGAAGCCGGCATGTGCAAGGCGGTGGTCATCTACCGCTCCATGAACGGCTATACGCAGGTCCGCATCGGCGGCACCGGTGCGCGTTCCGCCGTTCCTATCGTCGGTGATCAAATACACCATCGCGGCTATGGATGGCAGAGTGCCGGACAAATGTTCGCGCCGACATTCCTGCGTCATATGTACGACTACGGGACGACGCCCGAACAGGTGGCACATGTGAAAGTGGCGCATTCGAAACACGCCTCGAATAACCCTAAGGCCTATTACAAGTCTCGCTATACGGTTGAAGACGTGGTGAATTCTCGGATCATTTGCAAGCCGCTGCACCTGCTGGATTGCTGTGTCGAGACAGACAACGCAACCGCGATTATCGTCACAAGGTTGGACCGGGCACGCGACTGCAAGAATCCGCCGGCCGTCATCCAGTCCGTGGTCGGGAGGTGCTGCAAGCCGCGCGGTGATATTCATCTGCATTACCAGCACGGGCCAATTTCGACCGTGGCCGGCCACTACGCCAAGGATATCCTGTTTACGAACGCGGGTGTCGGACCGGAGGATATTGACGTCACTGGATCCTACGATGCATTCACCTTCACAACGATGTTGCAGCTCGAGGATTACGGTTTCTGCAAGAAGGGCGAAGGTGGCGACTATGTTTCATCCGGGGCCATCGAGCTCGGCGGACGTCGTCCAAACAACACTTCCGGCGGACATCTATGCGAAGGGTACACCCACGGCATGAATATGGTGATCGAGAATGTTCGCCAGTTGCGGAATGATGCGGACGACTGCTGCCCGATCGGACTGGACGGTAAACGCCAGCACACCTACGACTATTCGGAAGGTGGATGCCGTCAGGTAAAGAACGTTGAAATGACGGCAAATCTCGGCTGGGCCCATCCAGGTGCCGCTTCGTCGATGATTATGGCTAAGGACGCCAGGTAGGAGGATCGATCCATGCCGATACAAGGTGAATACATGGGCATGATGCTCACAATCGACGACGTCGATAAGGAAAACAGGGAATTCTTCCGCCATTGTGCTGAAGGTACGTTCCATTTGCAGAAAGGTAAGGAAAGCGGGCTACTGCGCTATCCGCCGACAACCGCGTGCCCGTGGACGCGTGATCGCGAGTACGAATGGGTTCCGGTTGAGGGTAAGGGTACCGTACATTCCTATGGGGAAGTGCATCATCCCATTCAGCCAGCGTTCAGGGAGAAGGTCCCTTATTTGATTTTGGTGGTTGATCTCGATACCCAGAAAGGCGAGCCGACGGAACATGAAGCGCTTCGCGTCGCAGGTAATCTGCTTACGGCGGATGGCGAATTCGCTCCGCCCGAGATGATCAAGCAGGTCGGTATCGGCACACGGGTTCGTATGGTCTTCAGCGAGGTGGCTAACGGGTTTGCGTTGCCGCATTGGACCATCGACGAGGATGCCGAGCAGCCGGAGAGCCCATGGCGCTATCCACAGGAATAGCCACGCGCTGTCGAAAGAGCGATTACAGGGCGGGAGTGTTTCGGGTCGGCGGGCGCCGATGAACGAACATGGGGCGAAGCCGGGTCGGCCGTTGGCGGCACAAGGGCCCGTACCTACCATGGCAGGACTTGTCTTAGGCGGGTTGGCGACTGAGTGCGATTGGATTTCCTGTTTTCTCGGTATTCCATATGCCGCATCGCCCGCGGGCGGTAGACGTTGGCGTCCACCGGAACCACCTTTGCCATGGAGCGGCCAACGGGATGCGGCTACGTTCGGCCCGATTTGCCCGCAGCCCTTCAGTACTGCCCTCGCGATGTTTGGTGCGAGGCGCGATAACACCATGGCTGAGGACGCGCTTTCGCTTAACATATGGACAGCGGCGAGCGACCCGGCGGAGCGCAGGCCGGTGATGGTCTGGATCCATGGCGGCGGCTTACGCATCGGACACGCGAGCCATCCCATGTATAACGGGGTCCGCCTCGCCGAGCGCGGTGTTGTGGTTGTGACCGTGAACTACAGACTTCTCTCGCTTGGCGGCCTTGCGCACCCAAAACTTACCGAGGAATCGGAACACGGCGCGTCTGGCAATTATTCGATCATGGACCAGATCGCGGCGCTTCGGTGGGTGCGTGAGAACATTTCGGCTTTTGGTGGCGATCCCGGAAATGTGACCGTATTTGGGGAATCTGCGGGCGCGCGCTGCATTTCTCTTATGATGATCTCGCCGCAGTGCGAGGGATTGTTCGAACGCGGCATTTGTCAAAGCGGTGCGTTGCGGGGCACGGGCGAGGCTTTGCACCAGCGGGAGTTACGCGGCGAGCGTTTCGCCGCCGCATTGGGCAATGGCACGCCCGGTGACCCAATGGCGATTCTGCGTGATGCGCCGTGGCAACATGTGATCGATGCCGCGCCAGAATTCGACAGTAATCCCTTTGTGGACGGCTGGGTCGTTCCGGCTCCGGCGGAAGATCTCTACAAGGCGGGGAGGTCTCAGGGAAAGCCTTTACTCATTATAAACAACCTGCACGAGGCCGGACTCTTCGAGGTTGGCCTCAAGCAACCAATCGATACAGCTGCGCGTTTTCGCAGCATCGTCGCGGCCGAATTTAGTGACGCCACCGAAGAAATCTTGGAAACCTATCCGGTTCCCCGAGATGAGGATGCGAAAGATGCTTGGATCGCGCTGCGGACGGATATGTGGTACGGGCTACCCGCCCGTCGCCATGCCGATTGGCATTCCGCCGCTGGGCATGACGTCTATTTCGCGCAGTTTTCGCGCGTTCCGCCCTGGTGCGGCGGCCGGCGGATGGGCGCCCATCACGGTGCGGAAATACCATATATCTTTGGCGGTGGTGTGCGCTGCGGAGCCTTCGCGGTCGATGGTGCAGAGGATTCGATCGACCGACATCTAAGTGACGTCATGATGAATGCGTGGATCAAATTCGCTTCGCACGGCGATCCGAACGTTGGAAATGCATTTGATTGGGCGCCTTATCGGCCCAGGTCCCGTGCCTATCTGGATTTTGGTGACACGGTTCGTGCCGGAGTGGATTTGAACGACGAGAGGCTTGATCCACTCGAAGCCGCAATGGCGCATCACAGCGGTAAAATGGACTTATACAGCGAATAGGAACGCGACGTGGCAAAAGCATTCGAAGGGGTACGCATCGTTGACTTTACGCAGGTCCTTTGTGGGCCGATGGCGACGGCGCAACTGGCGCTGCTCGGTGCCGACGTCATCAAGATAGAGCAACCGGAAATCGGCGATCAGATGCGAATGTTGTCCGCGCGCGACACATGGGCGGAGACACGCTGCGGGCCCGGCTTCATGGGCGTAAACTATGGCAAGCGTTCCATCGCCATCAACTTGAAGGCACCAGAGGCGGAGGAGATTGTGCGCCGTATGGTTCGGGGTGCCAACGCGATTGCGGAGAATTTCAAGCCGGGCGTTCTGGAGCGCCTTGGTTTCGGCTACGAATGGGCAAGGAAAATCGAGCCTAACATCGTCTACTGTTCGATATCCGGGTTTGGGCAGCAAGGACCGATGCGGGGGGCGGGTGCATATGACGGTGCAATTCAAGCCATATCCGGCATGATGTCAGCGACGGGGACTCCGGAGACAGGACCGCTTCGTGTAGGGTTTCCGGCGGCAGATATGACGACGGGTTTCAATGCCGCATTCGCACTGGCAAGTGCGCTTTACCGCCAGAAAGCGACGGGCGACGGGCAGTATATCGACCTCTCAATGACGGATTCGATTCTCTCCCTGATGAATTATTCGGTTAGCCGTTACACAGTCGCTGGTGACGAACCGGAACTGCTTGGCAACAACTCGCCCACGTTCCAAGGGACCTCAAGTGTATTTCCGACAAAAGACGGATTCCTCAATGTCTCCGTGTTTACTGACAAGATGGCTTTACGCCTTTGCGATGCGCTCGGACATCCTGAATGGAAAGAGGAACACCGTTGGAACTCGGTTGCTGGCCGGACCGAAGATTTCGATGAGGTCCAGAGTATACTAACCGCAGAACTTTCGCAGAAGACGACTGCGGAGTGGATGCCGATCATGGAGCGAGAAGGTGTTCCCGTGGCGCCGGTTAATTCGCTTCGCGACGCAGTGTACAGCGACCAGGTGCAGCAGCGAAACTTCTTGATCGATTTGCCCGCTCCCACCGGCATCGATGGTACTATCAGTTTGCCAGGCACGTCGTTCATCGCATCCGAGGATTCACCCGGTACCGACCGCTCCCCGCCCCGCGTCGGAGAGCATACCGATGAAATTCTCGCCGAGTTTGACTTCAGCGATATGGAGATCGCGGTCTTCCACGATAAAGGTGTCGTCTGACGCTCCTATCCGAATCTGTTTGGATATGCGCAAGAAGAATGCACTCTATTGCGTCCTAAGTGGATGCATTTTCTGCCGATATGCGTGTCGAAGAGATTGGTATTAAGCCGCGTCCCTATCAGCGCCCCCACCCTCAACTTTACGGCGACTTTACGGCCTCGATGACGACGGCGAAGTTTTGGGCGTGCTATGTGGGCCGTCCAATCGTGCTTGCGGAAGACCTCTATCTTTGCTGGACGATCTGCTCTGTCTATTGCGATAAGGCCGCCACTCACGGGCATGACATCGCACCAGGCGATGAAGCGGGGTGGGGCGGTTTGATGATCTGCGCCGAAACGGACGCAGAGGCTCAGGCGCAGTTTGCCGACGTCAAATGGTTCTGGGACAATTGGCCAGAGCAGTTCGGGCAGGGCATGCCCAAACTCGTCGTCGGTTCGCCGGACACGCTATGTCAGGAAATCGAAGCAGTCGCGAATGCGGTGCCGATAAACGAATGCTTCCTGCTGATCCCGCAGGGGCTGCATACCCGTGACTAGATTATGTCGTCACTCGAGCTGTTCGGTGGAAAAGTTATGCCGAAATTTTCCGGATGAACGGATATAGCTGGCGACTCGTTCCCGAATTTAACTATCGGAATGTTCAGCGAGCCCGCGAATGGCAGATTCAAACTGCCATTTCGTAGGCGGCGCAGCCGCAATCCGGAAATTTTTCCTGAAAGTATTGGAAAGAGCCCGTCTAGGGCCGTCCCTTCGCTTCACCGCCCATGCCCGCGATCATCGCTTCCGCCATTGGCCCCTGGGGCGTGATCTCGAAGACCGTATCAACGCTGGTGTAATCCTGGTACCCCATGCGGGCGAGCGGTCTTAGGCGGGCAGTGTCAATTTTGCCGTCTTCCGTGAAGGCGTCGTCGTGGATATGGACACCGACGACCTGCCCTACAACGACATGGGTCGTGTTGAGGGGGTCATAGCCCGGCAGTATCAGCGACGTATAAAATTTGCACTCTAAATGAATTGGAGATTCCGCGACGCGTGGGGGTGCCACCATACGCGATGCTTCCGGCGTCAGGCCGACCGCCGCCATCTCATCTACTTCGGGATCGACAATTTCAGAGCTGCGGGCGACGGCGTCCCGCAGGTCATGTGTCGCCATGTTGCAGACGAACTCGCCCGTCGCGACGATATTGGCGACGCTGTCCTTCAGCTCGCCTGCGTGCGTCTTGTGGCTCGCCGAAAACATAACGTAGGGCGGGTCGTAGCCGAGGTTATTGAATTGGCTGTAGGGTGCCAGATTTACACTGCCGGCGCGATCTATCGAACTGACCCAGCCAATTGGACGCGGCACGACAATCGATTTGTAAGGGTTGTAAGGCAGACCATGATCGTTCTTTTCAGTCTCGTAGAACATATGTTGGGCTTTTTGCCTTGATAATTGTTCAGCCTGTTGCGGTGCACCTTAGGGTACGGGCATTAGAATGGCAATCAATGTCCGGACTTTCTAAGTGAAACGATAAAGCTCTTGCGAGGATGGGTAATCCGGCGCGGGCATCTGAATGTACATGGTAGCCAAGTTAATTCCGCTTCTTCAGGTTCCTTTTCCAGAGAGCAAAGATCTCATCCCAAGCCTGCTCCGAAGCCACCGGGTGATAGGGGTCGCGTTCGGAAAACTGGAAGCCGTGTACGGTGTCTTTATAAACTTTCACGGTCGCCTTGCATTTCGAGCCCTTGAGCGCCTTACGCAGGTTTTTTACGTCCTCATCCGGGACGGCGTGATCGACCTCGGCGAAATTGAACAACATCTCGCCCTTGATGTCGTCGAGACGAAGATGCGGCGAATCTTCCTTATCGGTTACGATGCCAACGCCGTACATCGACGCGGCTGCGGCAATTCGGGTTGGATAATTCGCTGCTGCCGCCGTGACGTATTGGCCGCTCATGCAGTGGCCGACGATGCCGATCGGACCGGTCGCACATTGGTCTTGGCCATCCATCCAGGCGATCCACCCGCCGGTATCGTCTACCACCATTTGATTGTCGAGATGGTGCATCGCCGCGAAGATCACCGCGGACATACCGTCATTTCGCCGCGGGATGTCGAATCGGCAGGTACCGAGGCGGTAGTACATGTCCGGCAGAAGGCAAAAATATCCGTTCTTCGCAATCCGCCGGGCCATATTCTCCAACTCGGTCCGATAGCCAGGTGCATCCATGTAGAAGATGATCCCAGGATAGGTGCCGCCTTCCGCCGGGCAGACGGCGAAGGAGGGGCATTTACCGTATTTCGTGGTGACTTCGACGTATCGCTCGTTGAGGGCCATGCTTCTTTCCCCGGAGTGGATGGATATTCGAATTGTTAGGAAATGACCTAAGTGAGGGTGCCAACGTGACCACTCTCTTCATCTTGCTGCGCGGATTGCCTCTTCTACATCCGTTGCTGATTCGAACTCGCCGTTCAGGAGGCCGCTGTGCCATATAAGTCTTTCGGCTTCACCGACCATCAACTCATGATCCGGGACACCATCATCAGACTGATGGAGCGCGAACTGCCGCCCGAGAAAATCGAGGCGTTGGAAAAAGCGTCGGCTTACCCGGAAGAGGCCTTCGAGGTGCTCGCGGAGGAGGGGTGGTTGGCGCTGCCCTATGCCGAAGAACTTGGCGGCGCGGCTGCGAGCTACAAGGATATGGCAGTTTTCATCGAGGCCCTGGCCTATGTCCATCCGGGTATCACTTCCGCCTATATGACGACGGTGATCTATGGCGGGATGCAGCTCGCTCGCAATGGCAATAACTGGATGCGGTACGAGCTGCTGCCTGAATTGATTCAAGGACGCCTAAAGATGGCGATTGCTATGTCGGAGCCGTCAGGCGGTTCTGATCTTGCGCAAATTAAGACGCGGGCGGTGCCTGATGGAGACGATTGGGTGCTCTCGGGCCAGAAGGTCTATATCACCAACGCCCATGTCGCGGACCGCATCGTCGTTGCGGCTAAAACCGATCCGCACGCCGGCCGCCACGGCATGTCACTTCTATTGGTCGATACCAAGGCTGCCGGTGTCGAAATTCGTCCGATGGACCCGCTCGGCCGTCGCACTAGCCTGCCGAACGAGATATTCTTCGATGAGGTCAAGATTGCCGGCCGCGAGGTTATAGGCGAAGTGGGCCAGGGCTGGAAGCTGTTGATGCCGGGCCTCAACCTTGAGCGCCTGCTGCTGGCGGCGGCGAGTGCGGGCCAGTGCCTCAAGATCGTCGAATTGTCGCGCGACTGGGCTATTGAACGGGAAGCATTCGGCCAAAAGATCACCGAATTCCAGGCCATCGGCCATAAGTTCGCCGAAATGCAGATGATGACGGAGACGTCTCGTCTTCACACGTTTCACGTCGCCGAGATGCTGGACGCCGGCGAGGACCCGGTCATGGAGACTGCAATCGCCAAGACGCTATCGACAGAATACAACCTTGCAGTGGCGGACATGGGCATGCAGGTGATGGGGGGCGCCGGCTACATGATGGGCCCCATCGCGCGGCTCTACGCGGATGCCCGTGTCGGCCCCATCGGCGGCGGTTCCTCGGAGATCATGCG
>DJKK01000131.1:0-9380 GCA_002434595.1 Alphaproteobacteria bacterium UBA6544
AACAAGGCCGCGCGCGCAATATCGGCGGGCTCGCCGAGGCGTTTCAGCGCCGCCTTTTTCGCCCAGATCGCAGCGATCTCATCATCGTCGAAGGCGGCCTTTGTCATGCCGGTGCGGATTGCGCCCGGTTCGATATAATTCGCAGTGATTCCGAACTTGCCGAGGTCAAGCGCCAACGCCCGCGTCATGCCGGCGACACCGGCCTTCGAGGCACTATAGGCAGCCAGGCCGTAGTCTGTCATACGCGCCATGACCGAAGCTGTATTGATGATCCGACCAGCAGGTGAGTCCTTGAGGTGCGGCACCGCCGCTGTCGCCAACCGGAACTGCGCTGTCAGATTAACCGACAGCGTCAAGTTCCATTCTTCTTCGGTCTGTTCGCCAACGAGCGCGCGGCGTGAAACGCCAGCATTGTTGAAAAGGATATCCAGCCGTCCGAACGCTTCGACAGCCGCACCAACGATGCGGCCCGGCGCATCCGCGTCGGTGATGTCGGTTTCGAACACAGAAACACAGGTTGATCCGGCATGCGCGTTACCAAGACCGGTATCCGGCAAGTCGACGGCGAGGACACGTGCGCCCTCTGACGTGAACAATTGTGCCGACGCGCGACCGATGCCGGACGCCGCCCCAGTGACTATTGCCGCCCGGCCCTCGAGACGCATGGCGTTAGACCGCCTCCAGCGGTGCGTTCAAGACCTGCCCCGGCGTACGGATTCCGCCGCGGCCCGGATCGCCGGGCACGAGTGAGGCGTAGCGGGCCGCAAAGTAATCCGGCAACGGTCGCGCGCCCTCGGGGCTGAGCCAGAGTCGAAGCAAATGACGCTTACACTTTGGTTCCGGCCAATCTTCGTATGCCGTCCGGTCATGCAGAATCTGGTGGTTGTGCAAGACCTGGATATCGCCAGGTCGGAATTGCATATCGAGACGTAACTCGGCATCATTCGCCAACGCATCGAACAGGTCGAGCGCCTCAAGTGTTTGCGCCGATAATTTTGGTACACCGTCGAAACGCTCCGCCGACTGAATGTAGCGCCGGATGTAATAGCCCGAGAGCTTGCCTTCGTGCCAGTTGAGCGGTGGCATATCGAAGTAACCTTTGTAGCCTTCCGGCACCTCGCCACGGCGGTCGACGGCAAGCGGCCGGAAGAGTTCCGCCGCCAAATCAGGATTCCGTTTAAGCATCTCATTAAAAATAGTTGTTGACGAAACGATGCTCGACAGGCCACCCGACTTCGCCGGCTTCAAGCAGAGTAGAGCGACGAAGTCACAGCCGTCCGTGTGAAAATTCTGACGGACAGTTGTCTGATAGATGCGGACGTTCGTATCCTCGTGATCGTATCCGAGGTCCTTCACATGCCCGAGGACATGTCCCTTCGCGTTCTGCGGGACTGGGTAGCCGAGATGTGCGCCGAGGCCGTAATACACCATTGCCGCTTCCTCGGTCGTGTACTGATCGACCGGAATGCCGCGCAATAGCACAAAGCCGCGACCCTCGAGCAACTCACGCCGAACTTCGTCCAAAACCGGCTCTAATCGCGGCAGCGGAAAATTCGCACGGTTAATATTGATGACTTCAAGGCCTTTCGCCTGGATGCTTCGCATCGCGGAATCGAGCTCCGTCAACTCCGCATCCGAAAACGGTCGCAGCCAGTTCGTTTCCTTCAGCATCTCGCTGCCATACCAGGCCGCCGGCCCCTTGATCGGGCCCGTCGGCATCGGCATTTCGCGCGATTCTAAGACAGCGGACATCGCAACACTCCTTTACGGAAAGTATAGTCCGAAATGGCGAAAGCGACACGTTGCCTGTGTCCAGCCGTCGCATTGTGTCGGTCGCAGAGTTACGTTAAGTCAGCGGCCTCGATTTAGTCGCAGAGATTTTCCAAGGATGCGGCAAAAATATCTTAACAAGATCATCGATGCGCGGGTCTATGACGTCGCGACGGAGACACCGCTCGACCGTGCGCCTTGACGAATTTCCTCACGCATATGTGCGAGCCGTGGACCAACAGTCTTTTTTACTATCGCAACCATGGCTCGGCCTATGGACGCGTGCTTTGCGGCATAAAGGTGCCGAAGGGAGATGCGAAAACATTCCAGTCATTCCTCGACACACTAGGTTATGCAAGCTTCCGCGAGACCGACAATCCCGCGTACCGGACTTTCCTCAACGGTGCCTCGTGAGGCCGTTCGCCAGAATCCTCCTATTCATTTTACTCAGTTTCCCGGCACACGCCGACGAGGCCGCCTGGTGGGCGCTTGAGACACCCGGAACCTTTGCCCTGATGCGCCACGCGCTGGCACCCGGAACAGGTGACCCAACCGAAGTGCGCATCGGCGACTGCACAACACAGCGCAATCTGAACGCGGCGGGACGAGATCAAGCGCGGCGGATCGGCCGAGCGTTCCGGGAGCGCGGCATTGCCTTCGAGGCTGTCTATACCAGTCAATGGTGCCGCTGCCGCGAGACCGCGAAATTGCTCGACCTGGGCACGCCGGCGGACCTGCCTTCCCTGAACTCGTTCTTCGAGAACTGGCAGGAATCGAAAACCCGCACTGCATCGTCGAAGGAATTCCTTTCCGAAAACGCGCCGAAAAACCGTCTGATTCTGGTAACCCACCAGGTCAATATCAGTGCGTTGACAGGCCAGTTCACGCGATCCGGCGAGGTCCTGGTGGTGCGTCAATCATCGGACGGCACACTTCGGACACTCGGATCTATACACCTCGCGCCTGAGTGATCGGCACAGCTGGATCCACCGTCTCTCCCGTTGGAAAATAGCAGAGAATGCGCGAAGGAGACCCCAATGACCGTCCCGCCGATCAAGAACGCCGCCGAACATACCGCGGGCCTGCAGGACGGGCGAACCGTTTATATAAACGGCGCGCTTGCCGGGACGTCACCGAACACAGCGCTTTCCGCAATTCCATCGAGACGGCGGCAAGTCTGTATGACTTTCAAGCCGATCCGGCCCACACGGAGGCGATGACCTTCGAATCGCCAACCCGCGGCCGAGCGGATCAATCTTATGAAGCTCGTCTGGGATGCCATTGGCTCCGAATTTGGCGGCCGGCATACCCAGTACGAAATGTTCTACGCCGGCGTTCAGTTCGTGACGCGGGGCCATAGTTTACGCACCTACGACTGGGACAAGTCGGCGGCGCTGATCTCGACGATCACCGACCGCTACGATCTCACAAACGGTTCTTGACGACGGTCGGACGGGAGCAATGTCGCTTTCAGGGTGTGGGCGGAGGGAAAGTCACATGACGATCGAGACCGAGTGGCGGAATTACGACGTTGTCGTCGTCGGCTCCGGTGGGGCCGGCAGTATGGCGGCACGCGCTGCGGCGGAAGAAGGTTCACGCGTGCTGGTCGTCTCCAAGGACCCGATCGGCTGTTCCGATACCAAGATCTCCGAAGGCAATGCGACAGTGCGCCAGGTCGCTGCCGATGACGACAGCGAGGAGGCCCTTTCCGAGAACCTGTGCATGGCGGGTGGCAACCTGCCGGTAAAGGACATCACCGACGCTTTCGCGAAGGACAGCAAAACCGCGTTCGATCGATTCCGCGCGCAGGGCCTGCGACCGGCCATCGACCATAAGCGGAACAACCCCAAAGCGACACCGATGGCGTTCGGCGGGCACAACCGACGACGCTCCGTCGGGCTGCCAAACCATGGGATCGCCTTTGGACATGCGAATTGGAATGCGGTCGTGCAGGGCAATGGCGTCGATTACCTCGAAGACGCCTGGTTCCTCGATGTGGTCACGGACACCTTTGATGGGGATCGCGCGCGGATCGTCGGCGGGCTTATCTATGACGCCTCCGGCGGCAAGTTGATTGCGGTCCGCGCACCTGCGGTTATCATCGCGGCCGGTGGCCTGTCTACCCTCTTTTTCCCCAAGACCGACACGATGCGGGGCAATACCGGCGACAGCTATGCCATAGCGGCGCGCGCGGGTGCCGAACTCGTCGATATGGAACAGTGCCAATTCCTGCCGTTCTGCATCGCCTCGCCGCCGTCCTACGAAGGACTGCTCGTCGGCGAGCCGGCCAGCGCCAGTTTCCTCGGCGTGCTGCGTGACAAGAATGGCAAGGTTATTCTCGACAGCGTATACCAGAGAACCCGCGCCGAATGTTCGGCCGCCATCATGCGGGCCGTCGCCGACGGCCGCGGAAGCCCCAATGGCGGCGCCTATCTCGACATGACCGGCAACAAGGTGCTGCCGCGCTCCGGCCCCTATTTTATGCGCTACCTGGAGACCTGCCTGCCGGGCGCCTACGTCAACGCACGCCAGGCCTTCAGCAAGCCAGTCGCGAAATGCGAGGAGCCCTGGGAGGTGCGCCCGAGCGCCCACTACCACATGGGCGGCCTGCGAGTGGATGCGGTTGGCGCCTCGGTCAAGGGTGAGGGTGCGGGCGCCCGCAACCTCGGGATCGACGGCCTGTTCGCTGCCGGCCAGGCCATGGGCGGCCTCTTCGGCGCAAACCGCCTCGGCTCGACATCACTGACGGAAGTGTCTGTCTTCGGTTCCCGCGCCGGCCACGCCGCGTCACAACATGCCCACGCCTTCAAAGGCACGATCGAAGACAACGCCTTCGCCCCGGTGATCGCTGCGACGGTGGGGCGCTTCGGTCAGGCCGGGACGGTCGCCGCGGCCACTTTGAAGCAGAAATTGCAGAAAGAGGCATGGGACACCATCGGTCCCGCTCGCACCGGCGACGGCATCGCCGCCATTGGCCCGATCATCGACGCGCTGACGGCGCGGCTTGATGACGTCGCGATCCCGGCATACGCGACCTGGAACCAGTCCTTCATCGAGTTCGAGGAGTTGCGCAACCTGCTGGAGACCGCGCGCGCGGTCGCCGCCGCCGCCGGGGAGAGGGATGCCAGTCTCGGCGGGCATGTGCGCCTCGACAGGGGAGATATTTCCATCTTCGCCGAACCCTATTCGACCGTCGTACACCGTGGGGTCGACGGGAGCTACGCCGTGCGACGGGTCGCCCGGCCGAAAACACCGCTCAAGCAATTGCTTGCCTATAAGGCGGAAGAAAGTTGGCGGCAGTTTCAGTCGAAATGGTTCCGCTTCCTGCCGGATGCGGTCAAAGACCGCAAACTGGAGACGCGATATCAGGCGATAATGGGCACGCCGTCCGGCGCGGCTCGGGAAGTCGAGCCCGGCTCAGACGACGCGGCGGTGGCGGAGAAAAGAGCCGCATGAAGGTCGAGATCGAACTGAACCGCGACGGCGAGAGCAACGTCATCGAGTACGACTACGCGCGCCGCGCGGCGGACGAGAAACCGATGATCCTCGATGTGCTGCTGCAGGCGCAGGCAACAGACATTCCGGACCTCGCCTTCCGTTACGGTTGCCGGGCGCGGAATTGCGGTGTCTGCACCGTTGACGTGAACGGCCGACCGCGCCTTGCTTGCCGCGCCCGCATCAAGGAAGGCGACCGGGTGAGCCCGGTAAAAACATTGCCGCCGCTGGCCGACCTCGTGGTGCGCCGTGACGGGGTCGCCCGCCAGATGCGCGGCCGCCTCACCAGCGTGGCGCAGGGCAACAACCTCAATCAGGATGCGCCGGACGATTACCACGCGCTGACCGCTTGCGTTGAATGCTATGCGTGCTTACAGAATTGCCCGATGCACGCCCGCAACTTCACGGACGGCGCAAACCCGAACCCCTCGGAGGGCTATCAATGGGGCAACCCGTTCTCCCTCCTGAAGCTGCAGATGCTGCGCCTCGACCCGCTCAGCAGCGACGCTGGCCGGGACCAGGCGCTGGCCCACGCCGAAGACCTCGGGCTTGACGCCTGCCGCGACTGCAAGGGCTGCAAATGCGGCGTCGGCATCGACCTGATGGGGAAAGTCGTCCGCCCGCTATTGGAGGCGGCGGGGGAGTAGCATGCCCCTCGCCACACGTCCCCTCACTCCCGCGTTCGGCCTTGAGATCCTGGACATCAATCTGCGCACGCCGACGGACGCGATGACCGCCGAGATCGATGCGTTGTGGGTCGAACACCCGGTCCTCCTCATCCGCAACCAACTGCTGGACGAAGCGGAGCAGATCGCGTTCTCGAAGCGCCTCGGCGAAATCAACATTCACGTGCGAACGGACATCCGCTCGCGCAGCCATCCGGAAGTCGTGCTGGTCTCCAACCTCCGTCTTGAGAACGGCGACAATATCGGTGCCCTCGCGAGCGGCGAGGCGAAGTGGCATACGGACAGCTGCTATAAGCCGAAGCCGGATACCGGCTCCTTGCTCTATGCCCTCGAAGTGCCGGAGGGTGAGGGTAAGACCGCCTGGGCGCATTTGCAGTTGGCCTATGAAGCCCTGCCCGAAGCTACAAAAACAAGGCTCGAAGGACGGCACGGAGAATACGCCTACAACATCTTCGATGTCGACATCACGCAGGACGAGGACGTGAAGGATATCCGCACCAAGACGCCGGACGTAACGCACCCGCTGGTCCTGACGCAACCGGGCAGTGGCCGGAAAGGGCTCTATCTCGATCCCTTGCAGACTTACGGTATCAAAGATATGGCGCCGTCTGAAAGCCTGCCCCTTCTCGACGAACTGACCGCGCACATCACGCAACCGGAATTCGTATTCGAACATACATGGCGCCGCGGCGACATTGTGTTGTGGGATAACTGCCGCGTCTTGCACCGCCGCGAACCCTTCGACCCGATGGTGCCCCGCCTTATGAAACGGACAACGATATTCCTCCCGCCGGAGCGTTATCCGGTGCCTTTTCAGGCTTAGGAATTCAACCCCCGCCGGAACAGTGCCCCCGCGCCAATTTCCTCCATCGGCAGGTCCACGGCCCGCAATGCCCGCCACATGGTCGCAGAATTTGAAGTGATCACCGGTTTGGCGAGGTGCGCTTCCATTTCGGCGATGCGATCCATGGTTGCGAGATTGGTGCAACTGACGAAGAGTGCGCCGGCGGCAGCGATTTCGTTTGCGTGACGGTCCGCCATGGCGGCGACCTCGGAGGACGCCAGCGCCGGAATCATCGGCGAGTGGGAGCAGGCGAAAGTGTCCGTACCCGTCACTTCGAAGCCAAGCGCCTCGAAAAAGCCGGCCTCCGTCCGTGTGATTTCGTACGGATATGGGGTGATCATGAAGAAGCGACGGACTTCCATCGCACGCAATGCGTCCGCGACCGCGGTCGAAGTGGTGAAGCCCGGGATGCCGGTCGCCCGTTCGATACGGGCGCCGAGATCGTCAGCCGCATCAGTGCCGCCGAGAAAAGTGCCGCTTGTGCAGGCCGCCATGATGACCCGCACATCAATCTTGGTCAGCAGCTCGGATTGCGCGTCAACGCTCTCCATCATCTGCACGAGGGAGTCTGCACGCAGCTCCGCCTCGGGGCGCGGCAAGCGCGAGAAATGTGCGGTCACACCGGCCGGCAGGTAGCGCGGGAACTCCACCTCGCAGGTGACGTTACGCTCCGGGATAAGAAAGCCAAGACGTGTGGGCGGGTCGGCAGTGTTCATATCCTTCGGTCTCCTTTTGATGCGCGGCCGGCCTCAACCGCGGGTATAGGCAGTCTAGCCACGCCATAACAAACACCTAGGCTTTGTTGTAACCCTGTCGAAGCATGCGCCCACACCCTATTCGGGTATAACACTGCCATTTCAACCGCACACCCCTTCAAGGACTGGCACCGGATGGAGCGAACGGCGCCTTCCGGCAATTGCGTGGTGCACGCCGCCGAGATAGCGAGGTTGGACTCGTCGAGCGGACACAGACCCTGGAGACGGTCGGCGTGGCTGACCTCAGCGCTGATCACCGTTAAGGTGCGGCGATCTCCCACACCAACATAGCCCCAAACAACAGAGCCAGCAGGCATTTGACGAGGCTCGCGTGGCCGATAGGGAGGTGAGCGCCGGATGGACACAGCGCAATGCTGCGGGGGATTTTCATAAATTGCGCCGTTACATTGCGGGAGAACTGATATGACGCTCGGCAAATGGTCGGATGATTCCAAGATTGGCGAGGCGGAAATCGAATGGGAGCATTGGGGGCTTTTCTCTCTGATCAACGACCCCGCCGAGAAGCGCGCTAGGGGCGGGCAAACATTCCGTCGCTGCCACGATCGAGGCCTTAGGAGGGTACGTGGAAGTCCATTTTGGACATGACGCACGGCTGCTGCGTCACATCGGTTACCCCAAAAGTCGAAGACATCTTAGTGCTCATGATGGGCCGGCACGCAAAGTGGGCTAATACAAAGCCGCCTTCGAAGCGGAGCCGGCCCGCTTCGGTTTTGGATCCCTTCATGGAATTTCTCAACCATTGGTTAAACCGGCATATCCCGCAGGAAGACATGCGGATCGCCGCCTCCCACTAGACCGGAGTCCTGCCTGACTAACCAACCGATATAGCGCGCGGATCGCGCGCCTGGCATCGGACTAGCGCTTGTAGAGCCCCATGAGAGTGGCTTTCTCGAGCGTCGCGAAATGCAGATTGAAGCCGACGATCGCGGGCATGATATCCGCCGGCAGCTCCAATTTGGAATTCACCGCATGTATGTTGAAGAGGTAACGGTGCGGGTGGTCGCCCTCGGGCGAGCAGGGACCTCCGTAGCCGGGTGCACCGAAATCCGTCCGGGTCTCCAAGGCACCGGCCGGCATGCCGTTACCGCTCGCCCCCAGGGCCAGTTCGCGAACATCGGCCGGAATGTTGATGACCAGCCAGTGCCAGAAGCCGCTGCCCGTCGGCGCATCTGGATCGAAACAGGTGACTGCGAAGCTTTCCGTCCCCGCGGGCGGCTCACCCCAGGCGAGATGTGGTGACTGATTGTTGCCGGCGCAGCCGAAGCCATAATTCTCCGACAGCACATGATCGTTGGCTAGGTAGTCGCCGTCCTTGAAACTGTTGCTGGTGACTGAAAAACTCATCACATTCCTCCATAGGTTTCCATTCTTGTCGACGTCCCGATCAGTGAACATAGGACGTATCGCTGACAGGTAAAACCTCGGGCGTGGGTTTATACTTGGTTCTGCGACTAACCCATTTTGCCGAACAATCCCAGGTCCGCTTTTGGGGAAACACGAAATGCGAAGTATCCTATGGGGCCGCACGGTTGCGGGAATCTCGATTTTGACGCCTCCCACGCCCTGGTCATCAGGAACGACCATTACGGCTACTAGCCGACGCTCGGCCGCGCGGGGGCCGATGCGGAGCGTATCACCGCCGTCCTCAATCAAGCATATAGTTTTCCGTTACCTTTCTGCGCGATGCTGCCCGCGAGCAGATCCTCTACGCGTTCGGCCGGTTGCGACGGAAACTCGGCGAGGACGACAACCAACTGATATACTATGCGCATCACGGATGGCTTAATCCGGAGGCAGACCGAGGCTATT
>DJKK01000131.1:9733-13886 GCA_002434595.1 Alphaproteobacteria bacterium UBA6544
TTCGGCCGCAGTCCCGTCGAGGGTCCCCAGTTTCAACAGATAGACGTTCTGATCGAAGCTCGGAATGTTCTAGATCCGCATACCACAATCGGGACAGGAAACACCCGTCAGCGGTTTGCCGCTGTCCGCGGTGCGGTTATAGCTCTTCGGCGTGCCAGTGTAACCCGCAGGTCGCCGCTTTGCACCCACAGCGCCATCCTGAAGGCACTGCACTACTGTTTCTGGCATTCCATACAATGACACGCCGTGACCTTAAGCGGCTCGCCGATGATCTCGTGGCGAATGCCGCCGCACTGATATCGGCCAGTATAAGGCGGCAGCATTACGTCTGCCCCTCAAGCGCATCCAGAAACCCCGCAAGGGCGCGATTAAAGCCTTCGGGATTTTCCACATTCGGCAGATGGCCGGCATCCGGCACAACTGCCATTTGCGCTCCCGAGATACGCTCCTGATAAAGCTGCATCCGGTCCGGTGGCGTCGACTGATCCAGTGCGCCGGCGATAACCATGGTCGGCACCCGAATGTCGCCGATCCGCGGGTCATAGTTCATGGCGAGCGTGGCGTCGCTGGTGAGCGCATACCCCATCGCCGAGCCGCGGGCGACGATTTCCCCGAGCGCCGAAAAGCCATCCGGATCGCGCTCCTTGTACCCGTCGGAGACGTAGCGTTCGAGTAGAACATCGACCAAAGGAACCATCGAGGCACCCGGTTCCTTGAGGCCGAAGGTCCGCTTCCGAATGGCGCAAACAGTGCTCTCCGGCATGTGCGCCTGCGTCGCTGCAAAAGTGACGCTCGACAGACGTTCCGGGCACTCAAGCGCCAGCTCGTAGCCGGCGAATCCGCCTAGCGAGGTGCCGACGAAGTGCGAACGCGCAACTCCCATTGCATCCCACAGACCGACGATATCGCCAGCGACGTGAGAGATTCGCAGCTCTGTCTCATCTCCATCGCCGGTGCGCCCATGGCCGCGCAGGTCCGGGCAGAGCACACGAAACCGGTCACGAAAATACGGCACCTGGGCCCACCAGACCGTCAGGTCAAAGGCCTGTCCGTGCGCCAGTGTAAGTACCGGCGCGTCGTCCGGCCCCTCGATCTCGTAATAGGTAGGGAGGCCGCCCACATTGATCGTCGGCATGCGCAATCGTTTCCTTTTCAAGGTCCACGGTAAAATCAAACTATGGCGGCCGCCAGGGATGTCAGCGGCGGCGGGACACCTATCTTCCCTGCAAACTTGTTCGTGGAGGCAAGCATGCGCGGCGTATTGGTCAAAGAGTTCACCGAGTTCGAAAACCTGAAGCTGGTGGAGTGCCCGGAGCCCCACATCGGACCAAGACAGGTTCGTATACGGGTCCAGGCGACGGGCGTCAGCTTTGCCCTGAGCCTAATGGTGTCCGGGCGCTACCAGCGAAAACCACCGCTTCCGTTCGTACCCGCCGCCGAAGTCGCCGGAATCGTGACGGAGGTGGCAGAGGGTTCCGAGCGTCTTCGCGTTGGCGATCGGGTCTGCGCCGTTCTCGACTGGGGCGGGCTGGCGGAGGTCGCGGTCGCGAACGAGGTCAATACCTTCAAGATTCCGGACGGGCTGGCATTCGACCGTGCGATCAGTTTCACCAACTCCTACGCAACATCTGTCGCCGCGCTGACCTGGCCCCATCTATTGTGCCTGGAGGCAGGACAGACCCTGTTGGTGCACGGCGCAGCAGGCGGCGTCGGCCTCGCCGCGATCGAGACCGCCAAGATTCTCGGCGCTACCGTGATTGCAACGGCGGGCTCGGAAGCCAAGCTGCAGGCGGCCAAGGAGCATGGCGCCGACCATGTTATCAACTATCGTGAAGGCGGTTTCCGCGAGACGGTAAATGACCTGACCGACGGCAAGGGTGCGAATGCTGTCTACGATCCCGTCGGCGGCGATGTCTTCGCAGAATCTCTGCGCTGCATCGCACCTGAAGGGCGGATCATGCCGGTCGGGTTCGCCAGCGGGACGATCCCCCAGATCCCCGCCAACATTCTGCTGGTGAAGAACATCACCGTCACCGGGCTAAACATGGGCTACTACATCGGTTGGAGTCCGGACGACGTCCGCTACGAAATGGCGCCGCGAATCCATCCGCTCATGCAGCAAATGTTCGATTGGTTCGTGGCCGGAAAGATCAATCCGCGTATCTGGAAGACCTATCGACTGGAGGATTTCCAGGACGCCATGGCCGCGGTTCTCGGGCGCGACGCCATCGGACGTGTCGCCGTCGTCATGAACGAAGAGGCGAAACGTCTGGGAAACTAGCCTCCTCCATGCTTTAGCCCACTGCCTCCATTGCCATGATCGCATCAGATAGCGCAAGAACGCGGCGTGCGTCTTCGACATGAAGGTTCTCAATCAGCTGGCCGTCTAGGAGGACAACCCCCTTGCCATCGCGTTCGGCAGCATCGTGCGCCGCAATGACACGCCGGCCCCAGGCGACCTCGGCAGCATCCGGTGCAAAGGCCTCGTTGGCGGCCGCCAATGTCTTCGGATGAATAAGCGTTTTACCGTCGAATCCCATCTCCCGTCCCTGACGACAGGCTTCCGCGAAGCCCTCATCGTCAGACAGGTCGAGGTGTACGCCGTCGAGCACCGCAAGCCCATTCGACCTCGCCGCAAGAATGCACCACGAAAGACTTGTCCAGAACGGTTCGCGACGCGGCGTATGCAGACAATGTAGATCTTTAGCGAGGTCTGACGTTCCCATCACCAGCGCACCGAGACGGGGCGACGCAGACGCGATTTCCTCCGCCCGCATTACACCACGCGGAGTCTCGATCATGCACCAGATCACCATGCCTTCCGGTGCGCCGGCGGCAGATAATCGGCCCTCGACGCTATTGATGATCTGCTTGTTTTCGACCTTGGGTATCAACAAGGCGTCGGCGCCAGCCCGTGCCATCGCCGCAATATCATCCTCACCCCATGGGGTCGTCAATCCGTTAACCCGGACGATCAATTCGCGTGCGCCGTATCCACCGGCCTCGAGGGTTTCACGCACCTGTTGGCGCGCCGTTTCCTTGCCGTCGGGCGCCACTGCATCTTCAAGGTCGAAGATCAGGGCATCTACCGGCAGGGCCCGCGCCTTTTCCAGCGCGCGGGCATTCGAACCCGGCATAAAAAGGACGCTTCGCCGCGGCCGCGCAGTCATAACCATTGGAAACCCTCCATTGTTCGCAGCCTCTGGACATATGCCAGGACGTGCCGCTGAATGCGATGATGAGCGTTTTAACGATCCAATCACGCGTCGCAAGCGGATATGTCGGGAACGCGGCCGCCGTGCCGGCTCTGCAGGCGCTCGGGGTCGAAGCGGTTGCGATCGACACGGCGCATCTCTCCAACCATCCGGCACATGGATCCTTTGAAGGGGGGCCGGCGTCGACCGCGGCGGTAACTGCCTTACTGCGCGGGGTTGAGACGAAGCATTCTCGTCGCGGGTTTTCAGCGGCAATGACCGGCTACCTAGCCAAGACAAAGACGGGCCGTGCTGCCCTCGACGCTATCCGGCGGCTGAAATCCGCCGGGCACTGCGGCCTCTATTGTCTCGATCCCGTCTCCGGCGATAAAGGCCGCGTCTACGTGGATGACGGTCTGATCGATCAATTCCGCGACGACGCTTTGCCCATGGCCGATATTGTTGTGCCAAACGCCTTCGAATCTGGCTTACTCTTGAACACCGACACACCCACGGCCGAGACCGCACCCGAATACCTCGCGCGCTTGCGATCACATGGGCCGGCGCGCGCGGTCATCACCGGGATCTATACGCCAAATGGCATTGCCACAATTGCGGGCGACGACGAAGGTGTCTGGCTGGTCGAGACGGAACGGGTCGACGCACCGGATTCTGGAGCCGGTGATGTCTTTGCTGCCTTACTGATTTGCCACCTTGTTGGCGGTACCGATTTCCCAACCGCGGTCGCCCGCGCAGTAGCGAGTGTGCGAGACGTGCTGGTCCTGACGGAACGGCTCAAAAAGACTGACCTGGCGCTCGTTGAAGGCTTCGACTTATTACGCCGTCCAAAGACCAACGTTGCGCCCACGCGCATCGACCGTTAATAGCCGCCTTGCGCCCGCTCAGTCGCAAGTGCCGCTAATGCTTCCCGAACCATTGAGACGACCTCCGGCCAGGCC
>DJKK01000098.1 GCA_002434595.1 Alphaproteobacteria bacterium UBA6544
AGCATCGGCGAGGCCTTCGCCAAATCCGGGTCCTTGATCAGCGCTTTGGATGATGGCGTCGAAATCGATGGTCCCGCGTGCTTCCAGCCGATCGCAAACGAACCGGAATTTTCGCATTTGTGTGAAGGCAACGCCGAAGCCGAGCGTCAGCAACAAAATGAGAATGTTTCCTATTACCAGCCAAATAAGCCCGCCAATTGTCGCATTCAATTCGAATGCGAGCCCCTCGAACCGAGTGCACTTTGCGAAATGCCGAAGCTCCGCAGCCTTGTAGATGCAGAAGACGGTTCCCGAGACGATACCGAGTACGAAAGAGCCGACGAATCCGTAGGCCGCCATCGCAGCTACTGCTTCAGCTATATTCTCGGCGTCTGTCGCAAGCTCGAAACTAGAAGAGAGATGCTCCAAGGTCACCCCAAAAATGAGCAGTAGACCCACAAACAGGAACCAACAGATAGCAAATCGTTTATAGAGAGAATCGACAGATCCTTCGAAATGGAATTGACGATCGCCAAACCAAGTATTGTTCATCATCGCTCCCATCAGCCGCATCCGCATAACCGGATAAACCCAACCAAGCGTAATAATGGTCAACAGGATAAAGGCTATGTACCTCGCGCTGTACGCGAGCGAAGAGCCGCTCTGGTTGGCCCTGACGCCGCGCCAACGTGTACGGCTCAATCGATAACGCCGCGCGCGATATATCGCGACGCCGACCAGGCTCCCAAAAGTAAGGCCAACCGCCAGTCTGAATACAACTTGTATCGGATGATCGGGCGAGAAGTAGAAGGTAACGAGGATATCCGCCGCGGCGATCGGCAAGAATATGGCGAAAAAAACAAATAGGAATCCTTTAAAAAGCTCAACGCCCGTACCTGTGTATTCTAAGCGGTCGCCAAGCAGGTTGGTGCTATCCCAGAGGTAACGGCGTACACGGGTTTTGCCCCAGAATCTGTAGAGGCTCAGGGTCAAAACATTCAGCAATGCGTTTAACAGGACGATGGGAAGAAGCTCACTAACGCGGCCGTCATGTTCGAAGCTGAGTGTTTCGCCATCTTGTATTATTGGCGCGGTGCTTGTTTCTGCATTCGCCATTCTCTTTGCCCCTTCGGTGCAATTCACCATAGTTTTAATTTGGAAGAGATTACAATCGACTAAAAATAGTAAACCTTGGAACGTTATGGAGCGGAAAATGCCGTACGCTATTTTTTCCATAGACAAACCAGGCACCCTGCAACTTCGAAATGACACGCGGCTGGAACACAGGGAGTTTCTCGCGGGTCAAATGCATTTGCTATTATCTGCTGGCCCTTTGATTGAAGACGACGCAGATAACGGCATCGGCAGCGTGACCGTGCTGGACACGGAGGATTGTGCGGTCGCCAAGGAATTTGCGGAATCGGACCCTTATTACAAGGTAGGGCTCTACGAGAGCGTTATCATTCGACGCTGGAAGCAGACGATCAGGAATGGCGAACGTATCGACACCTAAACAGCTCGGAGAAAATCGAAATCGCACCCGTCCTCCGCCTGAAGAACATGATCCTGATATAGCTTCGCGTAGCCGCGAGGTTCCGCATCGACTGCCTTCCATTGGGCGCGGCGCTCGGCCAGTTCTTCCTCTGGGACGAGAAGGTCAAATCGACGTTCACTAACCGATAGGCGAATATGGTCCCCGTTGCGAACGAGCGCGAGGGGACCTCCATCTGCGGCCTCGGGAGAGACGTGTAGGATAATCGTGCCGTAGGCCGTACCACTCATCCGAGCATCCGAAATGCGGACCATATCTTTGACGCCGGCCCGTGCCAATTTACCTGGTATCGGCAGGTATCCGCATTCGGGCATGCCGTATCCGCTCTTAGGCCCAGCATTTTGGAGAACAATAAAGTCCTCCGGTGTGACATGGAGGTCTGGGTCGTCGATTCGTTCGGCCAGGTCAGCCGGCGAGGTAAAGACAACGGCGCGGCCTTCGCTTTCAAAAAGAGCATCGTCGGCGGCCGCCCGTTTGAGGATGGCGCCATTTGGTGCGAGCGACCCGAAAAGAGCCACAAGACCACCGAGCGGGTAGTGCGGCTCGGCAAACGGACGAACGATATCGGGATCGATGTAGCCGGGGTCTTGCTCCAACCGTACGCCTAGCGTTTCCCCGGTGACTGTCATGGTGTCGAGATGCAGAAGATGCTTGATCTCGCGCAGAACCGCGCCGAGGCCACCACCCGAGAAGAAATCCTCCATGTAATGGTCACCCGAAGGCTTCAGATTAACGAGCACGGGCGTCTCGTCACTGATCTCGTTAAGGCGGTCGAGTGAAATACGGACACCCGCCCTACCCGCTATGGCCGTGAGATGAATGATCCCGTTCGTCGATCCCCCGATCGCAAGTAGGACGCGCAAGGCATTCTCTACCGATTTTTCAGTGACGATCTTGTCGGGGGAGAGGTCGGCGGCGGCGATACGAACCGCCTGTTTGCCCGTCTCCTCGGCGGCGCGCAGGCGATCGGCGTGCACGGCGGGTATGGCGGCCGTTCCAGGGAGCGCCATGCCCATGGTTTCCGCTATACACGCCATCGTGCTGGCGGTGCCCATCACGGGACATGTTCCCGCGGTTGTTGCGAGACGCGATTCGACAGCTACAATTTCCTCATCGCCGAGTTCACCCGCGCGGTACATCGCCCAGAACCGCCGGCAATCGGTACAGGCTCCCAGGCGTTCTCCGCCATGCCGTGCCGTCATCATTGGTCCTGTAATTAGCTGAATGGCCGGTCGATTGGCTGACAATGCGCCCATGAGCTGTGCCGGTACCGTCTTGTCGCAGCCGCCGATGGCCACGACCGCATCCATTGGTTGGGCTGTAATCATTTCTTCGGTGTCCATCGACATGAGGTTGCGGTACATCATGCTCGTTGGATGTAGAAAGGTCTCCGCGAGTGAGATCGTCGGGAAGACCATCGGCAGGCCTCCCGCCGCGAGGACGCCGCGCTTTACGGCCTCAATTTGTTCCGGGACGTTTCGATGGCAGTTGTTGTAGCTACTAGACGTATCGGCGATCCCGATCATCGGTTTTTCAAGGCTCTCGCCCGAAAATCCCATTGCCTTTGCAAAAGAGCGGCGAAGGTAGAGCGAAAAGTCCTTGTCGCCATAGTTGGTGAGGCCGCGCGAGAGCCCCTTCTCCGTCTCGTTCACCATTTGCTTCTCCCAAGGCGCTATCGCTTAAGCCGTTTGTTCCTTCGTCTTCAGAAATTGTATGTCCGGCCATTCCTTCTCAGCCGTATCCAGGTGCCACGCGTTACGTGCAAGAAAGACCGGCGCACCATCGTGATCCTCGGCGATAGCGGACGGTCCGGAATCGCGGAATTTCTTAATTTCCCGTGCGTCGCCACATTCGAGCCAGCGCGCGGTATGCAATGATGTTGTTTCGAAACGGACCGGTATCTCGTATTCCGTCCGAATGCGATCCGCCAGGACATCGAATTGTAATGAACCGACGACCCCCACAATCCAGTCGGGATCCATGGTTGGCTTGAAAACGCGGGCGGCGCCTTCTTCTGCGATCTGAAGGAGGGCACGACCCAGGTGTTTCGCTTTCAATGGATCTTCAGGACGCACCTTCCGCATCAATTCGGGTGCGAAACTCGGGATGCCGGTAAAGGACATTTCCTCACCTTCCGTGAGTGCATCACCGATCCTCAAGTTACCATGATTGGGAATTCCGATGATGTCACCCGCCCAGGCTTCTTCCGCCAATTCTCGGTCCTGTGCCAGGAAGAGGAGTGGATTGTGGGCGGTGAGTATCTTGCCGCTCCGAACGTGCTTCAGTTTCATGCCGCGCCGGAACTTGCCGGAGCACAATCTGACGAAGGCGATGCGGTCGCGATG
>DJKK01000293.1 GCA_002434595.1 Alphaproteobacteria bacterium UBA6544
TCGCACCAAGCTGATCGATGGCACAGAATGGCTAGCGCGGTTTATCAATTTTTTGGGCTCGCAATCATTTCGGCAAGCATATCGCGTAGAAGGTTAGAGTACGCGATGGTCCAACCCGGCCGGCGGAGATGGTCTGGGTCGCGAAAGGCGTGATCAGGAAAACTACGCAAGAGATTGCTGTCTGAGAACCGTATATTACGACAGTCTCCGGTCGACTTTCGAAGTGTACGCTCTAGGGAGCGAAGCGTCTCATGCTCCAGCCATAGTCGATGTGCGGATTCAGGGGCAGGCGCCCACACGATGTGCACGGTGAATGCCTGGGTCTTCGACAGAGCACAGATGCTTTTCATCGCACGTCGTGCTGTTTCCGAGAGCTCGATGCGCTTTACACTGCGTTGTTCGATCATGCTCGTGCTTGCCATGTTACCGCCCCGCGTTTCGAGTGGGACGTCTTGTGGCGGCTGAGCCAAGGGCGTCCGAGGCTTGGGTAGAAGACCGTGGACGAGGCCGACCGCCCGGTTAAATATACGCCGCTCCGGTTCCAGAATTGCCGGTTTCCACGAGTTGCCGTCTGTCACGATCCCGGCTTCCGCCATATAATCCTGCTCGTCCGCCCTCCGGAACACGCTGAGCAGATAGACATCCTTCGTCGCGCCGCGTGGTGTATAAGCAAAAAATTCCGGTGTCGCGGCGATCGCAACATGTCGAGGTGGCGTTGTGCTTCGCGCAAGATGGCGCTTCAACAGCAATAGTGCGCCGGTCATTCCGCTTGCCTGATTGGTCGTCAGATTCGTGATCTGTGTCTCGGATCCCAGAGCGTATTGGCTAGCGGCATCCTGGGTCACGCTGTCACCGAGCAAGACGACTTCGGCGTTATTGGGACTGCTCTGCATAGACACGAGGAGCCGGTCGAGCGGATGCCGCACTTCCGGAGCATCTCTCAGAATAAAGGCAGTGATTTCAGCCACGGCGGCAAAGAGGGCGAGAGCCATGGGAAGCCGCAAGAACAGAAACAGGAACCAGTTATCCATCGCCGCCATCCTCAGAACTGGAAGTAGATGAATGCCTGTGGCCGGTCGAGCAGGGCAATGGAGATTAGGAGAGCGCCGGCGGTCAAAAGCGCGATTGTCCATGTCGGTTTGATGTCATCTGGGTGGGCTGCCGGATTGCGTCGAATCAACGCCACGCAAGACAGGAGAATTATCCAAACGGCGAGGCGAACCGTATAGGCGCCGCTCGCGAAGAGTTCCAGCGTGCGCCATGGCACACCGAAAGCCGCGGCAAGCCCGGAAAGCCAATTCGGCAGGATCAAATGGTGCGGGCTGAACATGGCGGTTAGGACCGCATGAGCATCGGCGAGGCTGGCCGCTCTGAAATAGACAAAGGAAATCACGACGGTCAGCATGGTCAGGAACCATCCTATAAATGCAGGCGGGCGCGGAAATTTTGCTTCTCGCCAGGCGTGATTGACCGTCAATCCGATTGCGTTGACCCCGCCAAAGGCCACGAAGGTCCAGGCTGCACCGTGCCACAAGCCGGATAGCAGAAACGTGACGAAGATCGGCATCGCGATTGTCGCGGCAAATGCGGGCAGGCCCGAAAGGTCGCGCGCTGCGCTCCATCGCATGACTGCAAGAGAGATCGAAGAATACAGGTACATCATGAAGAAGCGGGTCATTGTAATATGCCAACGCTTCCAGAACACGATCATCGAAGTCGAACGAAACGGTACATCGAAATTAAAGGGTAACGTCAGGCCGAGCATTAATCCCAGTCCGACCGCCATATCGGAATAGCCGGAGAAGTCAAAGTAGAGTTGCAAGCTATAAGCGCCCGCACCGGCCCAGGCTTCCAAGAACGTTAGTGAATTCGCCTTCGCGAACGCGGTGTCTGCATAGGGGGCAATTGAATCGGCAAGTGCGATTTTTTTGAACAAGCCGATAGCAAAGACGAACAGACCCCTTGCGAACTTGCTGAGCAGGTTCGCACCGGCGATACCGATCTCTGCGAACTGCTCTTCAATTTCGCGGTAGAGGACGATTGGCCCTGCGATCAGCTGGGGAAACAACGCGACAAATGCAACATATCCGGTTGGATTGTCGACGTGAGCGCGACCGTCCTTGACGTCGACGAGGAATGCGATTTGTTGGAAAGTAAAGAAAGAAATCGCGAGCGGGACGAAAAGCGCTTCTAGCTCCCAGTCGGTGCCTGTCAGGTAGCCGATATTATCGAGGAAAAAATTCCGATACTTGAAATAACCCAAAACGGCGAGGTTGAGGGTGACGCCCAAGTACAAAACCGTGCTGTCCTGACGTTCTGAAAGCCATCGCGCGAGCAGAAAGTTGCCTATGATCGATCCGCCCAGCAATGCGAGATAGGGCGGATTCCACCAGCCGTAGAAGAAAAAAGAGAATAGAGTGAGCACGCCTAGTGCGGCCTTGTTCGGCAGATATTTCCGAGCGAGATGGAACGCAATCAGTGCGACCGGGAGAAAACCGAATAAGAATTCATGGCTACTGAAAAGCACTGGCTGAGGGCCTCGAATTCCAAGTGATAATAGTCTCGATGACTAGACGCCTAACTTGCGGAGGTGTTCCAGCATCGCGCCAACATTCTCTAGCGTGTTGATATCACGCGCATTGAGTTTGATATCGAACTCTTTCTCGCAGGCAAGAATGATCTTGATCTGGTTCAGGCTGTCCCATTCTTCGATGTCGTCCGCTGTGGAATTTTCGGTAAGTACGATCGAACCGTCGTCGAAGACGTCCTGAAACACGTTTGTAAGGCGTTCCAAAATTTGGTCCATGGAGGTTCCGTTCATTTCTTATTACTCGAATACTCAAAGCTTTGGGGCCAAGTACCGATACGTTCGATATAATGCGGTGGCGTACCTTTGATATCTGTTGGCGTCGAAAGGAACTCCTCTTCCGACATACCGCGTTCGAAGCCTAGTTTGGTGAGCAATTCACCGACCAGGCCGTTGCGGCCAGAGTCCCTATATTCAAGGCGTAACCGGGGGAGATTGAGCGCGCATGCCCTTTCCGAAAACAATTCGAACGTCAGGAATTCCAGCCGCCTTGAGAATACGCGGCAGCTCATCACCCAATTGCGGATTGTCAGGACGCCTTCCGCGGCTTCCGGGTCGGTGACGGCGACGGCGACGATGCCATAATCCTGAAGGCGATCCTTGAAACGAATGGCAAGGACATGGTCGGCCAAATCGCGGATTTCGGCCGTGCTATACGTTGTGGGGTTAAGTTTGAATTGGTTGGTCTTCCCGATGAGTTGGGAGATCCTCTCGATAGTGTCCTCGCGTACCGATTCGATAACAGCGGTTGGCGAAAGGCCTTGCAGAAAAGAATCGATATCGGTTGCCTGTTGCATACCGGAATTGACTTCGCCGAGCTTTCGGTAGCTTTCGGTTCTGTTTACGTCCTCCGCGCTTAGATGACGCGTCGGAAAAGCCATTGCGCAATCCAGAAGGCTTGCAAATCCGGAAGGATCTCCGGCCAATTGCAGTGTCCAGACGTGCGGAAGGTTTTCTCGCACCAACGCGCATTCGACCGGGCTGTCGTCGAGAAAAACGAAGGCATCCAGTCCCAGGTTCAGCTTCTTCGCGATCGCTCTAATGTTTGAGGCCTTATCATCAAAATTCGCACAAAATTCTGCGAAATCTTCCAATCTCAAGATCATAGCGCCATGATTTTCAAACGGCTCTCGTGCTATGCGCTCATTATTCTTGGAACAGACGCAAAGAACGATTCCACGGCAAGAAAGTGCCTTAAGATATTTCTGGAATGCGACAAAGGATTCGCCTTCCGCGGTTTCCGGGCCCAATGCGATGCCGTCGAGCCCGCTGTCGCCGATCTCGCCACCCCAAAGAGTATTATCGAGGTCGAGGATCAATGCTTTTCGGGAGAGGCCCAGTGCTGCCGCTGCTGTGGCGGCGAGCGCATTTGCGATCGTCGGAAGGGCTTCCATGGAAAACGGCTGCTTTGCCAGACGATATAATCTCTCATCGTGCCACCCGGGACCGACTTGAATGGCCAGCCGTTCCGTATCGACGAATGAAACGTGCGACGGTGCTTCGCGCACGAGCCGCCGGTTGACTTCACGAATGTAGTGCAATTCGCCCCCAGGATATAGGCCATCGGCCTCACCCAATGAGCGCGTCGAACCGGGCGCGATCGTAAACTGAACGACCGGCATCTCTAGTCTCTCCCAAAGCAAATGCCATATCCTCAGTTCCGCTTTAACCAAGGCGTCAATCGTCTTTTCGTCGGAGGTCGGCTGCGGTAGATGTTGTAAATCCCGTGAAGTCGGCAGCAGGAATACGAGATCGGCGTTGAATTCCCAGAAAGCGCTCGAGGCGTCTAGAATTTCTGTCTGGAATGCCCCGTACGGCGCATTGCGGATTGTCGCATGCAGGCCTCGATGCCTGAGAAATAGAGGCATCAATTCGCTCAAAAAATCGACGGTGAATCCACCCTGAATTCCGATCTTGGCGGCTCGAACGTTCTCGCTGTCCTTTGCTTGTAATTTCGTGAGGCGTTTTGCGAACCTTTGCAGTGTTTCGACCGGCTGCTTGACGAGAAGTGGATCGCGAAGCGCGTCTTCGAGTGAGATTGTACTTGTGGCTTCCATCCCGTCGGACCCTGTTAGCGGCGGGCTGCGCGGGACACTGGAATAACCGTCCCATACAAGGGGTCACCATCATGACACATCAGCAGGGCGCAGACACGGGCGACATCTTCCGCGGAAGTAAATTTAGCTTCGGGCATTTCGGTTTCGACCATATCGAGATACTGATCTGGCATATCTGCGGTCAGCGCCGACCGCACCATGCCGGGCGCTACTATATGAACCCGGATTTTCGCCTTCAACAACTCTTGCGCAACGACTTGGCCATAAGCAGTAAGTGCTGCCTTCGCCGCGATATACGGCGCTATTTTCTGCGGCGGTGTGCCAAGCACGTATTCGGTTGAAAGGATGATGATACGAGCGCCGTCAGGTCGTTTTTCCAGAGCCGGCTTGAAGGCCTGAAGAGTGGTGTGTAGTGCCTTTAACTGCGTATCGATCTGCTCCTGAAATACTGTCCAGTCGGTTCTCAGTGCCAATTTGTGGGGGAAGGGACGCGCGGCACAGAAGACGATGCCAGACAGATGCACATTCTCTTGACCGACGACTTCGAAGAACTCTTGCGCGGCCATATCGCTGGTCAAGTCGGCTGCATAATACCGCGCGTCGAGGGCCACCGCGAGTGTGCGCAAGGCATCGGTTTCGCGACGGCCATGCAGGATTAATTTGTTGCCGCTTTCCGACAGCGTGTGGGCGATGGCGCTGCCGATCGTGCCGGACGCGCCGATGATCAAGACAGGATCTTGCATATCACTTTCCCCCTCGCGACCTGTGGGCCGGGCTTGCCGGAATCGGACAATCTTTCGGCAGTTGCTTTTAGCTCGACAATTCCCAGTTCCGAATGCACATCGCGTACTTCAACTTTTAACGCAATTTGGTCGCCCGCATAAACCGGGTTCGGATAAGAAAGATTCTGCTCTAGCAGGAGGCAACGCTTTCCGGGAAGTCTCATGCCGAACAGTCCGGAAAACTTCGCGCCGAGCAACATGCCGTGCGCAACTTCACCTTGATATCCAACGCTGCGCGCATATTCACCATCGACGTGGAGCGGGTTCCGGTCACCACTCAGCTCGGCGAACGACGTGATCTCTTGGACCTCTACCTGCCAAACGAGAGACGCGACCGTACCTGGCTCAATTTCGGTGATATCCAAGTCAACGACTTTATCGTCGATCATATTGCGCCTGCTCGGGGATTTGTTCCCCGTACAACTGCTGCTAGTGGAAAGCTCATCAACACCGCAAATACAGCGAGCCACCATGCGGACCAAATTGAGAAGTTGCCGAGGGAACTTGTCCAGAACGCACTGTATAGGGCAATGGCGGCCCAGGCGGCTGTTTCATCTTGCTTGGTAAATTGAAATAAGGCCCTGAGACCGAGCAATACGGCCGTAAGTAATAAGGCAGCACCCAATATGCCGGTTTCGGCTGCTATCTCGAGCACCCAGTTGTGGGGGTGCGAGGGAATATATTCTTGATTCATTCCCGGGATCAGGTCGTTTGCGCCAGGCATGAGATTTACTGTGTTTGGACCCACTCCAAAAACCGGTGCGCCCTCGATAATGTCGATTGTGAAGCCCCATATGACCTGCCGATGCCAATCGGGAAATCCGATGGTTGGTGTCATTGCTTCCGAAATGGGCGGCACCGGAAGATTATAGACGATATAGCCGGTGAATGTCGTTATTCCCATTATAACGGGCATCACCAATATCCAGGCGATACGCCGCGGGACACGTGTTAAAGCCCAGACACCAATCAGGGCGATTACGGCCGATCCCAGCCCAATACTCGCGGAAAGCCCGGGCTGCTCGCCCCTTCCGTAGATTAATAATAAAGTGAAAGGGATATGCAGAACCGCGAGTATTCCCCATACACCGCGCTCTCGGAATCCATACCAAAGTACGAGCGGTAAAATACAGACGGCGACCGAAAAATAGGGTTTGAGCGTTTGGATCGTCGAAGCGTCGTATCCCTTTAGAGAGCGGTACAACTCGAACAGCGATTCATTGACGTACAGCGAGACAATAGCTGCGAGCAGAATAGCGGAATTGGCGACGACAAGCGCCTTGCACGCGGTATCGAAGGTCTGCGTGTCACGTGCGAGAAACATCGTCAACAAATAGCACATGATGCCCAGCGCCATAGTGCGTGCATATGTGCTGAAGGATTTCATCGGATCGATGGAGAGCGCACAGCTGACTAGCCATGCCAATCCGATCAGCATGCAAGTCAAAGCAAGTAGTCGCATTTTCGATGGGAAAGATGAATACTGGAGCGGGGTGCTCAAAAGTCGGCGCCAGTCGATGCGAGTGATTGCGAAAATGACTGGCAGAAAAAGAAAAAATAAGATCACCGCTCGTCCAAACGCGACGCCGGGTACCGAAACACCAATCATCACTGCTAACGCGGTTGCCAAGTCGATGCGTGGCGGTTTGACGTTAATAATGAAGCTGGCCTCCGCGAAATGGGCTTCGAATCGGCAGGATCATATTGTTCTGCGAGGCAACATGCACGATCCGATTATCTTTTGACGTACTAATCTCCGCCCAAATGTATGCCGTGTGCATTAATGGTAATATTTCTTCTTAAATAATCCCGGTTCGGCCGGTCCCTCATCAATATGTGCGCGTGAGATATAATGTCCCTTATAGGCACCAGCGACGAAGGCCAGGGTGAATGCGACGATCATAAACTTTGTAGGAATTTGCAATAATGTCCTCATAGTGGTTTCCATTTCTACAGTATTAAATGAGTAATAAATAATACTATACGGAAATTTAATTTTATTTGACATCAGCAGTGTAAATTTTTGTAATATTTTATATGTCAGATATATATTATAGAATTATATGAATAATTCGGTAGCCTTTGTCACAACTCAACGATTTTGTGAATCCAACCCGGTGTTTTCGCGCCTTAAACTAAGATGAAGAAAATCTCGATAGCTCTTACGATTGGTGTGCTTGTCTTCGGATCAGCACTACCAGTGTTCGCCGGACAATGGATAAAGTCTGAAAATGGCGGGTGTTTGCTGTGGAATCCCGATCCGGATGAGGCCCAGAAGGTGCGCTGGGGGGGCGCGTGTAAAGACGGTAAGGCGCATGGTGACGGTATTGCAGAATGGTATTCCTATCAACGACCGCCTGATCGATGTGAATGCTCCTTTATTGCGGGCAAGGCGGAAGGCATGGGTTCGTATCGCTGGTCTGATGGCGTTCACTATGTCGGCGAGTTCAAGGCCGGTGTGATCGAGGGGAAGGGCTTTATCCGGTACCCCGATAACGAAATGTACGAAGGAGACTTCAAGAACGGTTATCCGGATGGTTGGGGCGTTCTTATGCTCCCCGACAATACGCGGAAAATGGGGCGGTTTCGGGAGGGTGCCTTCATTCCGCCGGAGTAGGATTTCGCTCCGGTCGGCTCAAGGCGTTATAGATCCACAAGATGACCATTAGGAAGAGTCCTTCGCAGGCCATGATCGCGAGGGCCGTTGGCAGGCCGTAACTTTCCGCCATCCAACCGATGTTGAGAAATCCGATTGGGCCACAGCCGATACAGAGTGCGAGGACGCCAAGAACCCGGCTGCGGTATTCGGCTCCCGCGTTCATATAGGTGAGGGTGCTTTGCATCGCCGCGAAGCCGGCGCCGGAAATACCGATCGCGGTCAGGGTCAGGGCCGCCGCGAAAAACGAATGGAGGGGCCCGCCGGAAACGTAAGCGAGAGCACTCAGATAGAGAATGAGAAGCATATAGAAGATCGACCCGGTAACGAATATGCGCGCGAAGTTGGTTGTACGAGCGATCATCGCCACGATCATTGCACCTAGGAACGCACCGAATCCCTCGAGGCTGGACAGGAAGCCGACCAGCAGTGGCTGAAGACCGAGCTGCTCGCGTCCGAGGATCGGTATCATTGCGGTAAAGGGAAATCCGAATACGTTGAAGACGATGGTTACCGACAAGACGCGCCGCAATTCCCAATTACCGAGACAGAACCGAACACCGGCATTGAGGTCTCTTATCAACGAGGGTGTCACGGTCCGACGCACGAAGGCAGGTAGCTGCACGACGAGCATGAGCAGGAAAGCGGTGGCGTAGACCCCAGCGCTCAGGAAGTAGACGCCGGTAATCCCAACCAGCTGCAACATCGCCCCGCCCATGAGAGGACCAAACATCCGGGTTGCGCTGTTTGTCGCTGAATCGAGGCTCATCGCAGGCGCCAGATGCCCGCCTGAGACGTCACCGATTAGACGGCGACGGATCGGCATGTCCGTCGCCCAAAACAGCCCGCTTATGAAGGATGCGATGGCGATGTGGGTGAAAGTCAGCTCACCATTATACGAGATGATGGCTAATGTGGCCGCGACACCGAAAATGACGGCGATCGAGCTCGCGAGCAGAACTTTGCGGTTTACCCGATCAGCGATGCCGCCAATGACCGGGCCAAAGAATGTAAGCGGCAGACCCCAAAGGACTGGTACCAGAGAGACGAGAAACGGTGAGCCGGTAATCTCGAAGGTATAGACACCAAGCGCCAGCAATTGAAACCAGCGGATGAAGCCCGTCAGTCCGCCCATGATCCAGATGCACAGATAGTTCGGGCTGCGCAGCAGGACGCGGATACCTGACCCTCCGCTCGCTTCTGAAGTCTCGTCGCTCATGTTGACCATCCGGTAGCAAGTTCGAATGGTCGACGGGTCCGCTCGGGCCATATACCGTTGAGGACGCGGCACGTATAGAAGGTCGCACGGAGCGAGCGCGATATGGTGGCGGAAGCTGACATAAAGACGAAGGTTAAGACCCTGATCGTGTTTGTTGCGGTCGGTGCAATTCTGCTGCTTACTTATGAAGTATTCTACTGGTGGACCCACGTCTATGAGAGTGATGTTCGGGTCCAGACAGATTTCACCGACATCTCATCCCGGGTCAACGGCAAGATCGCCGAAATTCACGTCAAGGAAGGCGAGAAGGTCGTCAAAGGCCAGGTCATCGTTACTCTAGAGCATCAGTCGATCAAGCTGAACATTGAATCACTGCAGACGGATCTCGAACTCGAAAGGGGCAATCGGGAGAGCCTCGTGACGGAACGTGACGCGTTCAAGGAGGAACTGGCTTCCAAACTCGCGACGCAGCGCGAGAAAATTGCGGCCCTGCGGGTCGAACTGAAATCCGCCGCCGATCGGCTGAAGATTGCCGAAAAAGATCTGAAGCGCGTCCGTGTTCTTGTCTCGAAACGTTTGAAGCCCGAATCGGAACTCAATTCCGAACAAGACAAGACATTGGTGCTTGAGGGCAGGGTTGCTTCGCTGCGCAGTCAAATACAGGTTGCGAAGCGAGAATGGGATCAGCTGAAATCCACAGAGCGTCAAATAGATATCGTTGATAATAAAATCAAAATATCAATTGTTAAAGAAAAAAGAATTTCAGATGAAATAAATAAAGAAAAACTATTTATAAAACACAGAAAAATTGAAAGTCCAATTGAAGGTCTTGTTGGAGAAATACATAAATACAAAGGCGAATACGTGGAGGATGGTGTTAACATTCTCATGCTCCATGACCCGCATTTGTACTGGGTTGAGGCGTATGTTGACGAAAGCCAGATTCGGCATGTGCGTATAGGTCAGGAAGTGTTGATCGATCTCGACGCATATCCGTTCCGGGATTTCTACGGCCAGGTGCAGCATATTGGCAGTACGACGACACGAGGGCCCGATGCCCTTGCGGCTAGGAACGGCGGTGGCCGCACGCTGGGGGGCAAGGTGGAGCGCATTCCTGTGCGGGTCTCGATTGAAAATCCACCGCCGAACATAACGCCCGGTATGCGCGGCGATGTTAACATCCGCATTTATGAGAATATCAAGCTTTGGTGGAAGTGGAACTGGGAGTGATGCGTCTCTCAGGAAAGACGATCCTGATCACAGGCGCGGCGTCCGGCATTGGCCGGGCGAGTGCAGAGCGTGCACTCGCCGAAGGGGCTCGGGTGGTCGGTGTCGACATGAACGCCGAAAACCTGCCTGATGTCGTCGAACCGATTATCGGAGACGTTACATCTGAGGAGACGATTGCGCGTGCGGTGGCAGCGGCTGGCGAGATCCACGGTCTTGCGACAATTGCGGGGATCAGCCGGTCCAGGGTTTCTATTGATGCGATCGATCCAACCGATTGGGATCAGGTCTTCGCCGTCAATGTGAAGGCGTGTTGGCAGTGGCTGGTCGGCGCCCTGCCGTCGATGCGAGCAGCCGGTGGTGGTTCCGTCGTGATGATTGCCTCGCAGCTCGCCTTCGGCGGAGGCCGGTTGAATGCGGCGTATATAGCATCCAAGGGCGCGATCGTCAGTCTTGTAAAGACGGCGGGTTTCGAACTGGCGCCCGACAACATTCGCGTCAATGCAGTGGCTCCGGGCGCCATCGACACACCAATGCTGAACGGCAGCATGGCTCGTGCTGAAGATCCCGAAGCGGCACGTGAGTATTCCCGAAATCGGCACGCAATGAAGCGATTCGGCCGGGCGGAAGAAATTGCCAGCGGCGTCGTCTACCTGTTGTCCGATGATGCAAGTTTCAACACCGGATCGGTCGTCACCATCGACGGCGGATGGACGGCGGCTTAGGCGTTAAAGAACGCCTCGGGCGGCGAGGTTTCGGATCAATTCAGATGTCCCGAATTCCCAGCGTGGGATGGCGTCCGTCTGCCCAACCGTATTGGCAAGGGAGCCGAGTTTCGGCGAATGCATGACCACCGTATCGCCGACATGGTGGGTAAAGCCGCCTCCGGGACGGTCCCGGTCCTGGTTCGGTGTAAACATGGTGCCCGTGAAAAGGATGGCGCCGTCTGGGTACTGATGATTGGCGCTGAGCGTCTGTGCCATCAGGTCTTCGACGTCGCGGCTGATTTCGGTCATTGAACTGCCGTCTTCAAGCCGGAAGTTGTCGTTGCCCTCAACGGTGAGCGATACAAAGGCATTGCGAACATCGTCGAGGGTGAATGTCTCATCGAGGAGGCGAATAAAGGGCCCGATGGCGCAAGATCCGTTGTTGTCCTTGGCGCGTCCGAGCAATAGGGCGGAGCGCCCTTCGACGTCGCGCAGGTTGACGTCGTTACCGAGTGCCGCGCCGACGATTCCGCCTGACGCGCTCCCGATCAGAACCACTTCCGGCTCCGGATTATTCCAGGTCGACATCGGATGGATCCCGATCTCGGCCCCAAACCCGACTGCGGACATCGGCTGCGCCTTCGAGAACACCTCCGCGTAAGGACCGATGCCGACCTCGAGGTATTGCGACCACATGTCTCGCTCGAGGAGTGTCGCCTTCACTGTTTCCGCTTCGGTCGAGCCGGGTACAACCTCGGAGAGATCGATGCCAATGCTCTCCAGTAGTTCCGCACGAACCTCTTCGGCGAGTGCCGGATTGCCCGCCGTCCGCTCATCAATGACGCGTTCCAGCAGGCTACGCACGAAGGTGACACCGCAGGCCTTGTGCGCGTGCAAGTCGGATGGTGAGAGGAACCATGGGTGTGACGGGTCGCGCGTGGCCGCGACGCTGTTCGTCGCGATGGCCCGCCAGTCACCGAGGTTCTCGCCGTCGGCTCCGGCAATTGCGGCCGGGTCGTCTGCATTGGTCAGCATCGACATGGCCGGTACCGCGGCCGTGATGTCGATGACGCCGGTCTCGCGGATCGCGACTACGGAAGGCCCATTTGCATCCGGACGCCAGACCCGACCGACAAGCGTGCCGGAGAAACCATCCTCCGGGAGGAAAGCATCGATAACGGTGTCCCAGTTCGTCGGCATGGCGTTCGCTCTCGAGAATTTCGTTTCTAATGACCTCCCACGAAACTATGGTGACGGGCAAGAAGGATAAGGTGTTCAAGGAGGAGAGATGTCGACGCGTATCGGCATGATGATGGGCGATCCGGCAGGGATTGGCGCCGAACTCACGGCGCGCGTACTTGCGGGCGGCGCGATGGAGACGGAGACGGGCGTTCTGATCGTTGGTGACCCGGCGCACTGGCGGCGGGGACAGACTGCCGCCGGAAGCGATGTCGCAGCTGAAATACTGGCCGGTGCCAACGATGTCGCGGTCGCTCCAGGAGCCGTAACGCTGTTGCCGCAGTCTCTGGAGGATGCGGAGAACTATCCCTACGCCGTGTCCCGCAAGAGCGGCGGCGCCTATATGCTCGATTGTTTCAAGACACTGCTGGCGCTTTACAAGGAAGGGCGGATCGACGCGATTTGCTTTGCGCCGCTCAACAAGCACACGCTCAAGATCGGTGGCATGTCGACGGCGGATGAGGGCGACTGGCTGGAAGAGCAGTTGCATTACAAGGGGCATACGGCCGAGCTGAATGTGATCGAAGGTCTGTGGACGTCACGCGTCACTTCGCACGTCCCATTGCGTGATGTCGCCGACCTGATCACCGTGGACGGCATCGTCGATGCGGTCGCACTGATAGACGGTGTTCTGAAACGCGCCGGCATGGCTAGTCCGAAGATCATGGTCGCCGGTCTCAACCCGCATGCGGGCGACAACGGCGCCTTCGGGCGCGAGGAACTGGACGTCATTGGCCCGGCGATCGAGAAGGCGAAGTCGGATGGTTACAACGCCGAGGGACCGTTTTCCCCGGACACCATGTTCCTTTCCGCCAAGAAGGAGAGCTTCGACGCCATCGTCACCATGTATCACGACCAGGGACAGATCGCGATGAAGCTGATGGATTTTGAGCATGGGGTGACGGTGCTCGGCGGCTTGCCGGTTCCAATATCGACTCCGGCGCAGGGGAGCGCTTTCGACATTGCGGGCAGGGGTGTTGCCAATCCGGGCGCGATGGCGGCTGCCTTAAAGCTCGCCGAACAAATGGGGGCATCGACATAGAATCGATTTCGGGCGGAGACCCGGGGTCCAATTCTGCCTCTACGGTCAGAGATAGAACTGGATCCTGGATGCGGCGTTGCCGCTCCGGGAGACGATTGCGGAAAAGGAAACAACAGATGGCTAAATTGACGGATGACATGAAGAAAATTTTGGCTGAGCACTCGCTTGGTTATGTCGCGAGCATCGCGGTAGACGGCTCTCCAAGCCTCTCGCCGAAAGCGACCTTCCTGCTCTTCGACGACGACAAGGTCATGTTCGGCGAAATGCGCTCGCCGACAACGGTCAAGAACATTGCGGCCAACCCGATTGTCGAGGTGAACTTCGTCGATGTGCTGGCCCGCAGGGGGTTTCGTTGCAAGGGGTCCGCTGTCTTCCACGCGCGCGGCACCGAACAGTTTGATGCCTGCCTCTCAGAGTTCGCGAAGGTGCGCGACCAAGCCTTGCTCGATATGTTCAACGGCATCGTGCTGATTGACCTTGAGAGTGCTTCGCCGCTAATCAGCCCGGCGTACGAAACGGGTGAGACGGAAGAGAGCCTCCGTGCTGCGTTCAAGGGAGTCTACGCGAAGCTCTGATACCACGTTCCTACTGTTGTAGGGCATACTACCACTGGTGTTCGCAAGCCGAATCCATGAGACATGCTCATGCTCGAACTCTACTATTATACTGACAACGCCAGCCTTG
>DJKK01000305.1 GCA_002434595.1 Alphaproteobacteria bacterium UBA6544
CCGAAGTGACTCGATGTAAACTTCGTGCCGCACATCAAGCATTTGCGCTCTTTTTTCTCGTGCTTGCGATCCGAAGTCGGTTTCTTGTAGTTGGATGACTGAGATGCCATTTCTTCTCTTCACCTAAGCTCAAAAAGAGCGGGGACTTTAAAGCAACTGGATTTTGATCGCAACAAAAATTCAACAAGAAAATCATATTATCGTCGTTGGATTAATTTCGGCCGCACGCACAACCAGATGTTATCCATAGGATTTTCGGAGGTCGACTATCGGCGAGAGTGCCGCCGCTCAATTAAGACGCCGCGCCAGCGCGTCGATGATTTCCCGGGTCATCGATTCCATCGTATAGGCAGGCGCCCAATCGGGATAGTGTGTCTGGAAGAGCCGGAGGTCGCTGATATACCAGATATGGTCGCCGGTACGGTTGTCGTCGCCGAGCGACCATGTCATGGGCCGCCCGATAATGTTCTCGCACAGGGTAATGGCTTCTAGGACTGAACAATTAGCGTATGTTCCGCCTCCCATATTGTAAATTTCTCCTTCGCGAGGCGCTTCGAAGACCGCCCAGAACGCCCTTGCGAGATCGTCGCTATGCAGGTTGTCTCGAACCTGCTTGCCCTTGTATCCGAAGATCGTATAGGGCATGTCGGTGATGGCGCAACGGGCCAGGTAGGCGAGAAATCCGTGCAGTCGCGCCCCGGAATGGGCCGGCCCCGTAAGGCAGCCGCCGCGGAAACACGCGGTCTTGAAACCGAAGTTGCGGCCATATTCCTGCACCAGGAGGTCACCGGCAGCTTTCGACACGCCGAACAGGCTGTGCACCGAGGTGTCGATCGACATGGATTCGTCTATCCCGTGTCCGGCGAATGGATGCGTCGGGTCGACCGACCAACGGGTTTCTTCTTCGACCAGCGGGAGCTCGTTCGGTGCGTCGCCGTATACCTTGTTGGTGCTCATGTTGAGGAAGACGGCATCCGGGCAATGGGCTCGGAAGGCCTCCAGAAGAATCAATGTCCCATTGGCGTTGATGGTGAAGTCGGTGAACGGGTCCTGCGCCGCCCAGTCGTGTGATGGTTGCGCGGCGGTATGCAGGATAACCTCAATGTCACGACCGAAACGGCCGAAGAGCTGGTCGATCGCCTCCTTGTCGCGGATATCGATACTCTCGTGCTGGTACCCGGGGACGGTTTTAAGCAAGAGGTCTCGATTCCAGGCGGTGCTGGCCTCGTCGCCGAAGAAAGCTTTTCGCATGTCGTTGTCAACGCCAATCACATCGAGGCCCTTCTCGGCGAACAGGCGCACGGCTGCTGCGCCAACTAATCCGGCCGAGCCCGTTACGATGGCGATGCTCACGCCGTATCCCCGAGAATCGGCTCGAGCTGTGTTCGCTCGTCGATGAGCCAGCGATGGATATCTTCCAAGGTTTCCTCCACACCTCGTTTTGGCCGCCAGCCGGTCGCGGTTTCGATCTGTGTCGTGTCCGTCACGAAATAGGCGACATCATTCGGCCGCGTCTCCGGGATTGCGGAAATTTCCAAATCACGCCCGCTTAGGCGTCGGCAATGCGCCGTAAGCTCAAGGAGCGAAACGCTGACCGTCCGCCCTCCGCCTATATTATAGACGCAGCCGTCCATCTGGCCGATGCCGTCGGCCAATGGCGCAATCAGATCGTAGAGATCGGCGACGTGCAGCAGGTCACGGACCTGTCTGCCTTCCCCTCCATGCCCGATATAGGCTAGCGCCCCGCCGTAGACATGCCGTGCCAGCCAGAGCGTGATCACGCCCTGATCGACCTTGCCCATTTGCCAGGGGCCGGTGAGGACGCCGCAGCGCAGAATAGTGGCACGAAGGTCGTAAGCAGCGCGATACTCGTCGATGAACTGCTCGACGGCGAGTTTCGTTGTTCCGTAAAGGGAACGTGGTCCCGTCGTGCTAAATCTCTCGGCAATGCCGCGTTCGGACCAACCGTGTCCGGTCGCCCCAGGTTCGATCTCGAAGCGTTCACCGGCGCTGATGAGCGGCAGGTCCATTAGGGCCGGAATGGAGTAGACACGGCTCGACGATAGGAAGATAAACTCTCCGCCGGTACGGCGCAGGTGTTCCATGCAGTTCAAGGCACCATTCAAGTTGGTGTCTAGGACGTAGGACGGATCGCTGTCGTGACCGGCCAGAACGCTCGGTTCCGCCGAACATTCAATCATAAGGTCAACCGACCCCAGCGCGGCGATATCGGAGGCAACCCGGACGTCGCCATGGACGAAGTCGACACCGGCGGTTTTGAGGTGGCCGAGTGTCAGTTCGCTGCCGCGGCGTTTCAAATTGTCGAATGCGACAACGGCGCAATCCGGCCGATCTCGTGCCATCATGCAGGCGATGTTGGAGCCGACGAAGCCGGCGCCTCCGGTAATGGCGATGCGTTTCGTCATTCCCTTATCGGATATCATGCCGGCGGTGTTTGGCACAATACTTAGAGCGCATCGCAAATTAGATGCTATATATTGAGGTCAACGACGGCTATGGAGAGTGGAAACGGCGATGCAGAAAAGCGGTAGGAAGACTCGCTCTCTGGTGACAGGCGGCGCGGGCTTCATCGGGTCTCACTTGTGTGAGCGGTTGATAGAACGTGGCAACGAGGTTGTTTGCGTCGACAACTACTTTACCGGCGCCAAGGCTAACATCGCCCATTTGATCGATGACCCATATTTCGAGCTGATCCGGCATGACGTCACCTTTCCACTTTATATAGAGGTCGACGAAATCTACAATCTCGCCTGTCCGGCTTCCCCAGTGCATTATCAGCGGGATCCGGTGCAGACCACGAAGACCAGCGTTCACGGCGCGATCAATATTCTCGGCCTTGCCAAACGCCTGAAGGTCCGCGTCCTGCAGGCTTCGACCAGTGAGGTCTACGGCGATCCGGAGGTGCACCCGCAGACCGAGGATTACCAAGGCAACGTCAATCCGGTCGGCCCGCGCGCGTGCTACGACGAAGGCAAACGCTGCGCGGAAACGCTTTTCTTCGACTACCATCGCCAGCATGGCCTGCAGATCAAGGTCGCCCGAATCTTCAACACCTACGGTCCGCGAATGATGCCCGACGACGGTCGTGTTGTTTCAAATTTCATCGTGCAGGCGTTGCACGGCGAGGACATAACGATCTACGGGGACGGCAGCCAAACGCGCTCATTCTGCTATATCGACGACATGGTCGCTGGGCTGATCCGGCTCATGGAGAGCTCCGGCGATGAAACAGGCCCGGTTAATCTAGGCAATCCTGTCGAAACGCCGATTCGCGATCTGGCCGGGCAGATTACGACATTGGTAGGCGGTGGGGCGTCGGTGGTTCATCAGCCGCTACCCGCCGACGACCCGCTCCAGCGGTGTCCCGATATCACCCGCGCCCGCAAATTGCTGGAATGGGAGCCGACCGTAGCACTCGGCGATGGCTTGGCGAAAACGGTCGCCTATTTCCGGGATGTGCTTTAGCCTCCGACGGTCGACTTTGCCCAGAGGCCGCGCTTCGAACCCTGGGCGTCTTCCTCGTCCACGACGTACCGACTGGTCTGTTTGCGTAAAGCCTTGGGCCAACCGCTGCGCACCATGCCTTCGTTCATGTCCCGCTCTCCGCTGTAACAAGTTGTGTAAATGTTGACGCTCCTTGCTTTCAGCTCTATGCCGCAGGACAGGTGC
>DJKK01000103.1:0-6147 GCA_002434595.1 Alphaproteobacteria bacterium UBA6544
GGGTGCGCAGATCACGGATCTTCTTCGGACTGCCGACGCCGCCAGAGATGAACGGAATATATCCGTCCCTAGCGCAACGTCGATGGCTATCCGGATCCTTGCCGGCAATCCAGATCGGGGGACGCGGCGATTGGACCGGTCGCACATTGATCGCCGTTTTCGGCAGTTTGTAGTATTCGCCGTCATAGCTGAAATGCGGCTGCCGCAGACCAAGCTCGATCATGTCCAGCATTTCATGGAACATCACTTTGTTCTTCGTAATTTCGGCCCCGAGACGTTCAAACTCATAATTTTGGTAACCACTGCCAACACCGACATCGAGCCGGCCACCCGACAACGCATCGACCATGGCGATTTCCGCAATCAGGCGCGCGGGCGCGTGCAACGGCAAAATGACAACCGCACTGCCAACCCGGATTTTTGTGGTAATCGCCGCTGCATAGGCGCACATCATCAGAGGAGATGGCACGAGACTGTAATTCGAGAAATGGTGCTCCGCGAACCATACGCGACTGAAGCCGAGTTCCTCCGCTTTCCTGGTATGATCCAAGGCTTCCTGAATCAGATCGTGAGAATTTTTAGATCGATCGCGATGTTGCAAAAGATTGAACAATCCGAAATCCATTACTCAGCTTTCCTCTGAAATCCAACAGGGTTTTGCAGTCATATAGGCCAAGCCTGCAGAAAAGCTTGTATCCGCTCGCCAGCACCCTCTATCCCTATCATGAAAGAGGAGAGAGCCCGTGAGTGCTGACAATCTTACCATAGAACGCGACGACTCTATCGCCATATTGACCTTCAACCGACCGGAAGTTTTGAACGCATTCAACAATCCCCTGATGAAGCAAACACTGGAGGAAGTGGCACAGCTCAACGCGGACGATACCGTAAGGGCGATCGTCGTCCGGGGTGCCGGCCGAGCATTCTCTCCCGGGTTTGATTTGAAAGCGTCGGCAGATCGCAAGATGGAAGGTGTTCAGGACTGGGAACGTCAGATGAAGCTGCAGTTCGATTTCATTATGCAGTTCTGGTATTCCCCGAAACCTACAATTGCAGCGGTGCATGGCTATTGTATCGCGGGCGCGTTTGAACTTGCACTCGCTTGCGACGTTACAATCGCGGCGCAGAACACACGATTAGGTGAGCCGGAGGTTCGCTTTGGCACAGGCATTGTCGCAATGCTTCTGCCCTGGGTGACCGGACCAAAGCAGGCCAAGGAACTCCTGTTGACTGGCGAGGACAAGTTATCGGCCGACGATGCACTGCGTATTGGTATCGTTAACCAAGTGGTCCCCGACGGTGAGGCATTTGATACGGCTATGTCAGTCGCGAAGTCGATGGCGAACGCTGCGGAGCGGTCAGTCACATTTACCAAACGCGCTATCAATGAAACTTATGAAACGATGGGCTTCGGACGGGCGCTTCGCGCCTCTCTCGATCTTGACGTTTTGCTGAACGCCGCAACGGATCCCGTAAAGGAAGAATTCAACCGTATTCGCAGGGAAGATGGGCTGGCAGCCGCAATTGCCTGGCGCGACGCACGTTTCGATACGCCGTGAACTCTTGGTATCAACACGTCAACTAGAGAGCTTCGACAAACTCTTTGGTGGCTGCCAACACCGCATCCTTTTGATCACGATGCGGCGCGTGCCCGCACTCACCGAGTATCAATCGGCCTACACGGCCGCCACTGCCAGAATCGATGCGGTTGACCTGATCCAGTGTACCGTATTCATCCCCTTCACCTTGCACGACCAACGCTGGGCATGTGATTTGCGGCAGGTATTCCTCAATATTCCAATCAATGAATTCAGGCAGCTGCCAGGCGGCGTTCCAACCGTAGAAACTCGCATCCGGATCTGCGTGATGCCGGCCAAGCCGGTGGCGCAGATCGTCCGATGATTCATAAACTTTTTGGATTGCGGCGATGCTGTCCACGCTCACTTGTTCGGTAAAGACGTGTGGTGCCTCGACAATTAATCCCAAGGCATTCGCAGGATAGCTCCCCGCATAAATCAGTGCGATCGATGCGCCATCGCTATGGCCAAACAGAACCGAGGATTCAACCTCCAGCGCCTCCAGAAGTGGCGGCAGTTCTTCCAAAGCGGCGTGATGCATATAGTCGACGGAAAATGCTTCTTTCCGCACTGACGAGCGGCCATAACCGTAGCGCGAATACACCAGAACGTCCCCGCCGGTTGCTTCTCCCACGGCCTCCGGGAAATCACGCCATGTCGAGACGCTGCCAAGACCTTCATGCAGCATCAAAATGACCGGCGCTTCGTGCCCAGCACCTCGAACCCAGCGGTATTCGATATCTCGCCCGCCGAGACGGATAGTTTCAGATTTCGCTGCCAAGGCGCTCAGTCTTCGCCGTTTCGCCAAGCCTCGGCATCGAAGGCGACATGCGGGCCAAAATAGTGGACAACTCTATCGAGAGAAGACACCTCGAAGGGGGTATAAGTCTTGGTCGGACCTTCAAGCCAGAGCGCTCCTTCACGCTCTTTAACCCAGGCGTCTGCGGACTGCAGCGTGCTTTGGCGTTGAATGACATCGTAAATATAGTAGTGATGGGGGACGATCACTTTCGGCTTCAGACGGTCGATCACATGCTCCACCATGTCCCATTCCATGACATGACGTGAGCTGTCGACCGGCAGCAAGGCGATATCGATTTCACCGAGCATGTCCCAGACCTCGTCCGGCGGATTGTGCCGGTTGTCGCCCCAATCGACAATCCGAAGGCCACCGGTCTCAATCACAATCAGACAGTGGTCCCAGGAGCGTGGATTGTTGGGTGGTGTGATATCAATCCCGTCGAAATCTAGGATGATTTTCTTGAAATCGTAGATCGCACCACTCGAATCCGTCTCATGCTTGTCGGCAATGCCGCGGATCGTCACATCGCCAAAGGTGTAGGTTCCGATCAATCGGTCGATCAGCACATGCGCATCCAGGCGATGCAACGCGTCGTGGTCGAAATGGGCATGCGTGGAAACACCAATATCTACGGGCACGCGGGGAAAATCTCGGAAATACCAATCCCACTTTCGGGTCGGAAAGTTGCGCCATGGATCGCACATGACGCTGATGCCGGCAGGTGAGGTAATGCGGAAGGCCGAACTGCCAAAAAATGCAAGCTCGGCGGGTGCATCCGACGGTAGCGCCTCTCCGTGGCAGAGCTTCTTTTGCAGCTCTATCATCTTGTTGTGGTTGGTCATCAACTGCCATGTGTTGAGACCGCTATCCATTCCCGTCATGGCGGCACCCTCTCCTCGCTAGCTGAGTCACCATAGCCATCTCCACCGCTAGTGAAAGAGGTAGGGCAGATTGTAATACGGCGAGGACAGGAATGGTTTCACCCGATGCAGGCGATATTCGTCATGATCGAGTGCATCCTCGGCAAGGCCTAAACGATCGCCCAGAATTAGCGGAAAACGTCGATGAAATCTCGGGAAAGAATTAGATCTAAGACAAGTACGACCTGCTTGCGAAGTTCTGCTTATCGACGGACGCCGATATCGGCCGCTTTGTGCGAAAACGCATCCAGACCTTCGATGGGATCGTGGATACCTTCACTATGATTTCCTTCAAGGTTGTAAAGTAAGACCCGCTGGTTGTCGGACCGGCCGCGCGTCTAATGGACTGAGTTTTCTTAGTTCAGACGATATATAATGCGGGAGCCATCAACCGAAGCGTTGAAGCCGACTTCCACCAGGCGCCCATAGGGCCCGTACCAAAGCTCACGCTGAAATATCCCGCCGCCATCGATTTTAAAACCATCGGCCGAAACAACCTCACCGGATATTTCGACTTTACGCTGGCCGAGCTGTGTTACCTCCAAAGGTAATACGCGGCCGACGACTGGATGCAGAATTTTATCTTCTGTCAGGATAGCTCGATTCCATAGGTTCGACGGGAAAATATTGCCGGGCGCCAATTTTTTCTCGCCATTCACTTCCACGAGCATGCCATCGCCTTGGCGCTGCACCTTTACCTTATAGGGACTACCGTCGTCGTCCGACTCGCTTTCCATACGGACCAAGCGTCCGCTTTCCCAAAGCTCGGAAGCGACATGCGTAAACTTGAATGCCGTGACGAACATCAATTTCACTTCAAGATCAACATCGATCTCTACTTCGAGCCGTTCGCCTTGAGGTCGAAAATTGAAACTGTGATATCCGATCGGCACATCATCACGATAAACCGTGAAATTGAGTGTCTGTGTAACCGCCGGCGTAAAATTCATTGATGCGGCAGGCGCGCCGAAAAACACTGCGGAAATCAGCAAAATGAATATCGATTGTATTTTCATGCTACGTAATTTAGCGAAGCTTTAGCCAAAGCGGCAATTCCGAATCGCGTGTTTCACGCGATATTTGAGACTGCCGGATCACAATTCTAAGATCTCAAGACATTATTTATGGATCTATTGGCGGAGTTTTTGCCATTCGGCCCGCAAACTGGCCTCCAAAACTGCAAAATTCGTCACATTCTTTTCACGTGTCTGCTTTCGCCATCACTCACAAACCTGAAAATCCCGCGCCTTTCGTTTCGCCTTGCAAGGCATCCGGGAGGCGGTACCTTCGCCGCAGTTTGATCCAACCTAGGAGACGATATGAGCGTGGAGTACCTTGACTACACCAACGGAGACGACAGCCATTATCATGAAATGCTAGGCTATAAGATGACCGAGTGGCGCGATGGCTTCGTTCGTCTCGAAATGGAGGTGCAGCCACGACATCGCCAGCGTGGCACATACACGCACGGAGGTATTCTGATGGGGCTGCTAGATATCGCTGGCATCCTCTCGAACCTCTACGGAAAACGTGGCAAGTTTGAGACACTAACCCTGTCATTGTCGACGGCTTTTCTGGCAGCGGTCCACTCGCAGAAATTAGCGGCAATCGGAGAGCTGACCAAATCAGGAAATTCGGTCTATTTTGCGGATTCCAAGGTGATCGATATTGCCAGCGAGACGATCTTGGCAACCGCGCAAGGAACCTTCCGAATTCGTCCAAAGAAGCGGAACGGCCGTCCGCGAAGTGAAGAAGCATGAGGCAAATGGAGCAATCATGAAAAACAGCACAATCATTCACGCGGCGCGTGCCGGCATACTGGCCGCATCGATCGCAACAGCACCGGCGATCTGCTCAAGATAGAATTGGGGCTTGGTCCTGGCGTGTCACGCGAACAGGACTACCATCCAGCCAGGCGAGCACATCTTCCAGACAATCGGCATATCGCGCCGCCAAATTCTCATAGGTCCGGCCGCCAATATGCGACGTGAGTTGAACGTTCGGCATACGGCGGAAGGGATGATCGCTCGGCAACGGTTCGACATCAAAGACGTCGAGACCGGCGCCCGCGATCCGACCGCTTTCCAACGCGTCTATCAACGCCGCCTCATCGACGATCGCCCCACGCGACGTGTTGATCAGATAGGCGGACGGTTTTATTCGGGCAATTTCCGAATCACCAACGAGGCCGCGCGTCCTATCACTCAAAATCACATGAATCGATAGTACGTCCGAGTTTCTGAACAATTCGTCCTTCGTAACCAGCCGGGCGCCAATTTCTTCGCATCGTGCTTGCGTCAGGTTTTGGCTCCATGCGATGACGTCCATATCGAGCGCGAGCCCCACCCGTGCAACACCAGATCCGAGAGTTCCGAGCCCAAGGAGGCCCAGGGTCTTACCCGTCAGGCCCAGCGGTAAACCCGCACCCCACGCACCGGACCGGATCGCCGCATCTTCCTGTGGCAGATGCTTCACGAGACCCAAAATCAATCCCCACGCGAGTTCAACCGTGCCATTCGTGAACCCGTAACCGGTCCCGCACACGGTCACTTGCCGCTCGTCCAACGCCACCATGTCGAGGGCGGCATTTCGCGCACCATGAAAAACGAGAAGCTTCAGATTGGGCAACGCATCGACAAGGGTTCGGTCGAACGTCGTCTCCTCACGCGCGGTTACGATGATGTCATATGGGACGAGCCGCGCCGCCGCTTCCTCTTTATCGGTCAATTGGTCATGAAAGACGTCTACCTGGACACTCTCGGGCAGACTGTCCCAATCCGCCGTATCGAGCGCCAGTTCTTGATAGTCATTGATAATCGCAAGACGCATGAAGCCGTACCTTCGCAAT
>DJKK01000103.1:6493-7463 GCA_002434595.1 Alphaproteobacteria bacterium UBA6544
TCTCCCCTCAAGATAGCGCTTTCGGAGCGCCTCTATAGTGACTGACTATACCCTAGCTTGGGGAATTATTACGGATTATTAATACATAAATGAAAACTGTTATCCTAGATCTTGATAAATATTTATCATGGCGCTCCTCAGAAGAGGAATTATGTGTGCGTTTAACGAAGGGTGACGCCGCCGTACTGACGCTATCAGAAAATGGATATGATGCCCAAGCCATGCACCTTGAAATTGGACGTTCGATCAAAATTTCGGCAGGCCATTGGTTTACTATTGAAACGCTGGGTACGGAATCCGAAGTCAGTTTCAATATAAGTAACTTTAAAGAAACGATTGCTCCCCCTGATTGGAGGCCAGAACCCCGTCCTTCAAAATTTTAATACGATTTTTCAAATGGGAGAAGATAGCGTCGTCGGCCCAATTGTAATCGTCAGTCTTTCTAATGAAATTTATAGCTAACCAAAGCCTCGTCACCAAATTATAAATATTGCCCTTTTTTGTTTAAGTACATCTATTGCGGGAGTGAGAGCGGGCGTCAAAGTTGTCTCCTATACCCAACACTCGCACCGCAAATTTCACGGAGGTCAAGTTTAAGACCATTATAACTTCGGCTTAATAATTTTATTTTTTTAACTTATTTGCATATACTAGCGTACTTTTTTTTCATTTAGAGGTTACTGTGAAATACTGCCATTTATACGCTGATGCTAGTGGTGTATCGCACATTGAAGATAAAGAACTCAGTTCATCTGAATTAGACTTTATGCCACCTGCACCGCCGGTTCAGATCAGTACCACTCAATCTGTGAAGAACCTAATACTTATGGAAGTGCCTGCTGATTGGCAGGAGACAGATCGTCATCCCGCCCCCGCATTTCAGTGGGTTTTTATCTTACAAGGTCAAGTCGAATTTATCGCAAGCGACGGTAATAGCAGAATATTAGGGCCAGGTGGGATACTGTTAGCC
>DJKK01000042.1 GCA_002434595.1 Alphaproteobacteria bacterium UBA6544
CCGCAATCCCGACACGCGCCTGAACGAGTACGCGCTTGGGCGCCACTTCACGCTTTGGCCAGAGTGGAAAGACGACCGTCCCCCCGGCGCGTCCCCGCAAACGCGTCAGAATTTCATCGAGACGGTCGGCGCGATGTATCAATGTTATCGTTCCTTGGGGGGCCGCCATGCGGAGGCAAAAGTCGATCCAGTCCACAAGAACCGCCTCGCCTTCCACATTTGAGATCGCTTTCTCAGGAGCGATGCGAGGGTCGGCACGGCCTGCCGGCAGATAGGGCGGGTTGGCCATGACCTGATCGAACCCTGCCGCGGAAACCGCTTCGGGCGGTGCCAGCAAGTCACCATTCAGGATTTTCACCTGCTTCGTGAGCTCATTGCGGGCGACATTTGCGCACGCCAGTTCGGCCAATGTCGGTTGCAATTCAAGACCGGATACGTGTGCCGTGGGAACTCTCTGTGCGTAACAAAGCGCCGCCGCACCCACTCCCGTTCCGACGTCTAGCACACGTCCACCGGGCGGGACGGCCGCCGCCAGTAGCACCGGATCAACGGCGACCCGATAGCCCGCCCGCGGTTGCTCGAGCGCAATTCGCCCTGCCAATAAGGCGTCCAGTGAGGGCGCTGTCTCAATCTGGCGCTCCGCATCGGCAAGGATACGACACGCAGCTTCAAAGTCTTCGTCAATTACCATAACCCGCCACGGTATCGCGCCGATCTGACATTCAAGGATGCTTGAATGGATATCGAGTACAATCGCCTCGACGCCGCCTTCGGCGAGCATCGACGTTAGCCAGGAAATCCTGGCCGGGTCATTAGTGCTTACCAGTTCCTTCATCGCATTCCCCCGCGGGCACCTGCCCTTGACCCGCATCGGCCAACAACTATGCTCGGTGCCACTTGGTACCGAGACAAGCAAGAGGGTATGGCGCTTGGCCATTGTCGTTAGCTTGGATAAATCGCGCAAGGATGGGGCGAAGCCCTCGCTTGATGCGATCGAAAACATCGTTTCCGAAGATTTGGGGCGGGTAAATCGCCTGATCGTCGAAAAGATGGAAAGCCGTGCGCCCCTGATCCCTCAGCTGGCCGGGCATATCGTCGCTGCGGGGGGAAAACGAATTCGGCCCATGCTGACGCTCGCCGCTGCGAATCTCTGCAATTATCAAGGTGAACGGCACATCACACTCGCAACTTGTGTCGAATTCATTCATACGGCGACACTTCTTCATGACGATGTCGTAGACGAATCAATGCTGCGACGCGGCCGGGAAAGCGCCAACGCGTTGTGGGGAAACGAAGCTTCGGTCCTGGTTGGAGATTTTCTGTTCTCACGGGCCTTCCAACTTATGGTCAGCGATGGATCCATCACGGTCCTCAAGATTTTGAGCGACGCATCGGCCGTCATTGCCGAAGGAGAAGTGCTTCAACTGCTAACGACCAACGATACCGAAACAAGCGAAGAAGCCTATCTCGAGGTAATCCGTTCAAAGACCGCCACGCTCTTTGCCGCCGCCGCGCGGATCGGCGCTATTGTCGCAGAACGGCCAGGCGCCGAGGCAGAAGCGCTTGAAAGCTATGGCATGAACCTCGGAATAGCATTCCAATTGGTGGACGATGCGCTCGACTATTCAGCAGATCAAGCAGCCCTCGGCAAGACCGTTGGCGATGATTTCCGTGAAGGCAAGATCAGCCTGCCTGTGGTACTCGCGTGGCGCCGGGGAGACAATCAGGAACGGGTTTTCTGGCGACGCACCCTGGAGAATCTGGAACAGAAAGAGGGCGATCTCGAGCAGGCAATCTCTCTTATGGAGAAGCACGGCGCCCTCGGCGATACTATCGAGCGGGCTCGGCATTACGGCGCAATCGCACGCGATGCCCTCGGTATCTTCCAGGATGGCGACGCAAAGTCGGCGATGATTGAAGCGATCGACTTCTCGATCGAACGGGCGTTCTAGCAACCACCTAGAAAGCCAAATCTATGAAAAATTCGCACTCCAAACGGTAAATTCACCGGATCATTACCATCTTCGGCGGGACACCGTGAATCAAATGAGTGAAGACAACGGCATATTCGAGTTCACGCCTACCCGAACGCTGACGGATCGTGCCTATGAAACATTGGAAGAATTGATCGTCACGCTGCGCCTCGCGCCCGGCGACGTGATTTCGGAGACTGCACTTTCAGATCGTCTCGATATCGGCCGAACCCCGGTACGTGAGGCTTTGCAACGTCTAGCACGCGAAGGTCTCGTCAAAATTCTGCCGCGGAAGGGCATTCTGGTCACCGAGATCAATCCGCGCAGCCAGTTGTTGCTGCTTGAGGTACGACGCGAGCTCGAGCGCCTGCTCGCGCGAACCGGTGCAGTTCGGGCCACACGCAACGAAAGAGTGAAGTTTCGCGAAATTGCCGAAGGTATGCGTCGCGCGGAATGCGAGAACGACGAGCTTGGTTTCATGCGTCTGGACGATGCCTTGAACAAGCTGATCGCGACCGCTGCGCACAACGAGTACGCAAATCGGGCCATTGGCCTGACCCACGGGTTGTCCCGCCGCTTTTGGTATATGCACTACAAGCAGGCGGCGGATCTGTCGCTCGCAGCCCGTCTGCACGCCGACTTGGCGGACGCGATTGCCGCCGCCGCCCCAGAGACAGCCGCCACCGCTTGCGATCGTCTGATCGACTACGTCGAGACCTTTACGCGCACAACCGTCGAGGTGCTGCCGGCCGTCTAGCACGCGCCATCCTGCGGCAGGCCCGTTGTTCAGGGTATTTCGTTAACGGAATCAGGAAAACTGATCGAGAATTTGTCCGAGCTCGCGCCCGGCCACCGTTTCATTATTGGCCCGGTCAAGCGGATCCGAGAATTCGATTTTCTGCTTCTCCTGTGCCGTAACGATGAGCAATGGATCATCTTCTTCCACCAAAACGTTCTCTCCCGTCGTCGGTGGCGACGGTTCTTCTTGCGACAGTCGCTGCTGGGCTTCGCAGCTGATCTCTACCATGTCAGGTTCCGGTCGGCGTACGTCGGTCAAGATATCGTTATTGTCTCGCTGAAACAGGCTCGCCGCAAAACTGTCGGCCTCGGCAGTCTCGCCTGCTACCTGTTCAAGCGCTGAAAATTCTCCTTCGAGACCTTCACGTTGGCGAAGGACCATGCCCAAATCGTTCGAAAGCCCCTGTCTCTCACGACTATGCTGCGCAGCAATGTCGAACTCGCGCTGCTGCTGCCTCTGCAAAGCGCTTAGAAAGGGATCATTCCCGAAATTTCAGACACCGCCAATGTCGGGCATTTGGCTGTTTCCAAACCGAATTCGGGCAGATCATTGTGACATATGGACGCGAGATCGGCGACCCCCAAGGTATTCCATGACTAATAGGTCGAGCGTCCGCCCGTGATGTCAAAGACCGCACCAGTCGAAAACGAACACTCGTCCGACGCCAACCAAGCCACAAGCGCTGCAATTTCCTCAACCGCAACGAAACGGCCCATCGGTATTTTAGAGAGCATATAATCGATATGTTCTTCGGTCATCTGATCGAAGATCCGCGTTCGCGCCACTGCCGGTGTCACGCAGTTGACCCGGATTTCCGTGTCGGCCAATTCCTTACCGAGCGATTTGGTCAAACCGATTACACCCGCTTTCGCCGCACTATAGGCGGGTGCATTCGGATTGCCTTCCTTGCCGGCGACCGAGGCGATATTGACGATACGTCCGTAGCCGGCCTCGCGCATCATGGGCACAACGGAATGACAGCAGTAGAACACGCCATTAAGATCGATGTCGATCACCCGCCGCCATTCCTCTATCGGATATTCCCAAGTCGGCGCGTTGGGCCCGGAGATGCCCGCATTGTTCACTAGTATGTCGATTCCGCCCATAGCCAACAGGCTAGATCTCGTTGCAGTCGCAACAGCATCAGGATCCGCGACATCGACCGCCTCGGCGAATGCATTATCTCCGAGCTCTGTGGCGACATCGGCCGCCAGTGTAGCATCGGCATCCCATAGGCATACGCGCACGCCAGCGCCTAACAGCCGCTCGGCAATCGCCCGTCCAATCCCCTGCGCTGCTCCGGTCACAACGGCCCGCCGGCCAGCCATACTGCCTTTGCTCATCCCTTGTCCTTTCGTTGGCTAAAGCTGCGAGCGGAGGCTCGCGAATTGTCGCGGTGCGCCTCCTGAACGCCCCAAGGCGTCTCTATACGCCGCCGCATAACCTCCGTTCGCGACCGTGTCGTACGCATACAAAAACAAGTGCGCTAAGTCGTAGGAAAAATAAACATCGTGGAGTATCGTCGCCGCCTTCAGGAACTGCGGCGGTGAAAATAGATCCAGTTTCGTGAAGTCCCGCACAAACACAGCGTCGGCCCAAAGGAACTGACTGATCGCATCCGCCGGGTTGCCGGTCGACATCGGACGAAAATTCCGACCCGCAATGTCAATCATCTTGTGCAGGACAAACCCATGAGACCGCATAAAGGTCTCGATATCGCCGAACAAGGGTTGTCCGCGATAGATCTCGACGAACTCCACTTCGGTTTCGATGACCACCGCATCGGCCAATTTTTGCATGCCGTACTCCAGCACGAGCAACTCTGCTCCCTGGACATCCAGCTTCGCATAGTCGGCAGACGGACATTCATCTATATCGTCGAGGCGGACCGTGTCCACATTGACTTCCCCAACCACCTTGAAGTTGCCGGTCTCACTCGATGCAGAGATCGATTCAAACATGTCGATGACGTCCGCGTTCGGCTGGAAAAGAGAAGAACATCCGCGATAGAGCGTTAAATGTAGGGTCGCCGGATTGCCGTCACCGAGCGCATAGGGCAGCACTTGGGAGCCCTGCGGCAAAGCCGCCCGAATTTCGGGGATTCGTTCCGGGTTCACTTCGAAACCGGTGATGCGGCAATTCTTTTGTCGTAATAGCACATCATAGCGCGGCTGCCCCTCGATCATCGCGCCGACATCTAGAATCTCAATCACATCGGTCGCCGATTCGCCGAGTATTCCGGCGAGTTCAAACGGCGCGGCAGGGGCCTCATTATCCGCCATCAGTATTTCGAAAACATTCGATCATTGACGCAGAGTGACCGACACGGAAGGATGAGGCAATGTATCAACTTCTAAACCCAAACCACCCAAAACACCGTGCTCATATTTTGTACCCTTGCCTTAGAGCTTTAACGTACGCCTCAAATTCGATTTATGACACTTTGAAACAGCAATATTCATTTAGAGCGCGCAAGAGTTGGAAATTGCCACGTCAATTTGAGTTTTTTGGTATGTATCGAGGCCATGCAGATAGTGAACGTAGTGCGCTATAAAGATATTGACCTGACCTAAGGGGCTAACCCTCTCATTATACGTGACAAATAGAAAAACCAGTGGAGCCGCCGCCGCGTCAAGGCCGCTACACACCACACGGCTTCGCCGACCGTCAGCAACCTTAGACTCGGCTTCCATGGGTCTTTCCCTTCAACGCCCATCAAAATCACAGTAACGATCAAGTGCCAAATGGCCAAATCAAGCCAAGAACCTGGTGCGCATAGAATGTACAAAATGAAAAATGGGTTAGCTGAATGAAAGCTAACCCATTGTTATAGTTGGTCGGGGAGAGAAGATTCGAACTTCCGGCCCCTGCCTCCCGAAGACAGTGCTCTACCAGGCTGAGCTACTCCCCGACAAATCGTGTAACTGTTTACGCTTTGGCTAAAACTCTGATCAAACTCCAAAAATCCAGTGTTGGGTATATACAAATTACAGCTCCCGTAAAAGTAGGATTCCCGAAATTTCTCCATAATTCATCCTAATTCAACTTTAGTGGTCCAAAATTGGTCCAAAATTCAAAGTGATTCAACGAGTGCCTGATCGCTATTAAAGTAGCCATTTTTCACTAACATTTTGCCAACACCCTTATAATGAAAATTCCCTGAAAAAGAAGTCATATACAAACAAATAACATAGTAATTTTTATGACTACAATTTTTTAATCACGTCGTGATTTAATTATATATATTTTTTTTAATCTGAATATAATATTATTACATCATATTAAAATATTTTCATTAATAAATATTGGGCCTCACCCTGAGAGGCCAGAGGGTATATAAATAATGCATCGGGACCAAGATCTATAACCCCACCGTCCAAAACTCACCCTAATTATTTAACCCCATCCCCATGGCCTCTAACTATCCCCCCAGACGGAAGCTCTGTCCCGAACGCTGACTACAACAAAAGGTATCATGCTTGTAAGTGAGGCATGGTATTTACCGTTGAAAAAGTTGGTATGTTAAGTGAGTGAAAGGCCAACCTGCCCCAACTCACACGGCCAAACAGCCGATTTATATAATTAACTCAATTAAATTAGTGCGTGATTATAACCATCTCCATGTGGTAAGTTATTTCGCCGCTTTTTTTATTTGGGTAGCGAAAAACCGTCCAGATGGTCTTCCAATTTAGAAAATCCTAATTCGATTTTAAGACAGTCCAATTTGATGAAGACGAAGCCACCAAACATCTGCAAAAGGACCATCATCAGCACAGAATATTCTTAAAGTTAGGGCGAAAATATAACCTCCACAATTCTACTACCTAAAGCCTTTCTTAGAAAAACCGACTCTATTTTTTTAATGATACAAAACCTTAAAAATAA
>DJKK01000183.1:0-521 GCA_002434595.1 Alphaproteobacteria bacterium UBA6544
CTGGTGCCGTACTACCGGCAACGCCCCGATGACCCGACATTAGGCCGCGTTGTCGACTGGAAAAAGAAACACGGAATTGATTAGGAGAGGCAAACGATGCGCTTCGAAAAAAAATGTGTGCTTATTACTGGGGGTGGCAGCGGCATTGGGCGTGCTTCCGCTCTCGACTTTGCAAAGGAAGGGGGCATTGTTGGTGTTGCGGATATTGATGCCGACACTGCGGGCAGGACGGTAGAGGCTATCGAGAACGCAGGAGGTCGGGCCCATGCCTTTACGCTCGATACGACCGATCCTAATGCAGTCGCCGCCTGTACGGCGAACGCTGCCGAAGTGATGGGTGGGCTCGATATTCTCGTCAACAGCGCTGGTGTGCGAGAAATAGATTCCGTCCTCGACCTCCCGTACGAGGAGTGGTGTCGGGTTATCAACGTAAATATTACCGGCGTGTTCCTATGCTCTCAGGCATTTCTGCGGTATCTGACAGTGGCGGGTAAGACAGGGACGATCGTCAATCTTGCGTC
>DJKK01000183.1:835-2584 GCA_002434595.1 Alphaproteobacteria bacterium UBA6544
TAAATCTTGCGTCGACGCTCGGTGTCACGGCCGCGCCCAATCGAGCGGCCTACACGGCCTCGAAGCATGCGGTTGTCGGATTGACGAAAGAAATGGCTCTGGAGTTTGGCGAAGCTGGGTTCAGGATCAACGCTGTCGGCCCGGGGGTCACACGTACGTCGCTGACCGAACGCTATTTCCAAGAGGCGGAGATGGCAGAGACAGTACGATCCCTTCACGCGATGAAACGATGGGGTGAGGCGGAAGAAATTGCCAACGCCATCCTTTTCCTTGCCTCCGACGACGCCAGTTTCATTACGGGCGAGACGCTGCTTGTCGATGGTGGCTGGCTCGCTGGCAAGCGGATGTAGGCTTGTCGGGTGCGCTAAGCGGTGGCGAGCCGGTGCTCCAGTAGCTCAAGCCTGTCCTGGCCCCAATACGGCTCCTCGTCAACGATATAGAAGGGCATACCGAATGCGCCGCGCTCGATGGACGCTTGCGTATTGTCCGAGTAAGCGGTGGCGGTCGCGTCCTCATAAGTCTTTTCGAGCAATGCTTCGCCGTCGAAACCTTCCGCGTTAGCAATCGTGATCAATTCCTCGCGTACAAAGGGAAAGCGCTCTTCCACCCAAAGTGCCCGCGAGATCGCGTGGGCGAGCTTAAGCGAATCCAAGCCCTCACTTTTGGCTGCGACGACCATGAGGGCCGCCTCACGTTCATTGGGTTCCTCGACCTCGCCTTCGTAAAATTTTGGCTCCGTGTTTATCGGAACCTGTCTGAAATCACCCCATCGCTTAAGATCGATTAGACGGTATTGCTTTCTGAGGCGCGGCCGTCTTGGCAAAGGCACCGTTTCGGCTGCCTCGAACATCTCGTCATAGTCGATAATTATTGGATCTATCGTCAGGTCGAACCGGTCCGCGATCTGTAAAAGCTTCCCGTTCCCCAGGAACGACCATGGCGAAGCCAAGGCGTAAAAGTATTCGATCGTTTTCACCACGGTTCTCCGGTAGCTGGATGTCGTGACAAGGTATTTATTCGCAAGGATATGATTGGGAATGCTTGCACCACCGGAACGCCGCAATAGCTATAAAGCGAACGTTTCTGAGAGGGAGGAAATTGATATGAGCGGTGCCGCGGAGCAATTTGATTATATCGTTGTCGGCGCCGGCTCGGCGGGAGCGGCTGTCGCCAATCGGTTATCTGCGGACAGCAAGAATAGAGTACTTGTTCTGGAGGCGGGCGGTACGGGCCATTTCTGGTCACGAATACCAATCGGGTACGCAAAGCTCATCGACAATCCGGTGGCAAATTGGTGCTACTCATCGGAGCCGGACGAGGGTACGGGCAATCGTCGAATACCGGTGCCGCGGGGCAAGCTGCTCGGCGGATCCAGCTCGATTAATGGCATGGTCTTCGTGCGCGGGCAGGCTCAGGACTACGATCATTGGGCGCAACTCGGCAACCGTGGTTGGAGCTACAATGATGTCCTGCCGATTTTCAAGAATATGGAGAGTTATGATGGTGGCGATGACGCGTATCGTGGGCGCGACGGCCTCCTGCGCGTAACGGATACAGATCAGAAGGGACCGCTTTATGATGCTCTGATTGCGGGCGCCGAATCTATCGGTTTGCCATATAACCCGGATTACAACGGGGCTCAGCAAGAAGGTATAGCGATGACGCAGACGACAATCTCCGGTGGTCGCCGGATGAGCACCGCCCGGGCGTATCTGGAGCCCGCCCGCAATCGGACGAACCTGAAGATAG
>DJKK01000296.1 GCA_002434595.1 Alphaproteobacteria bacterium UBA6544
GCGTTCGCATTTTTTCTATTACAATCCGGCAAAACAACGTGTTAGCGTTATGATGCGTATCTAGTTGTAGAAATTGCGCGGCATTGCGCTCGCCTCGCGTCTATCATTACCCCCTCAAGAGCCGCATTTGCACTTAAGTTGCAGACGAAGCGATATTCGATGTCCGATGAAGCATTTAACCCATTGTGCTATGCGAAGCGCGAACTCGTACCACTTGTTGACGCGCTGGTCGCTTGCGCAGAAGCCGAATCTTCTCACGATCAAGTCTTCTATTTTTCGAAAATTAAGCATGGGATCGAGACTGCGGCGGGATCGGACGACTTGATAGAGGTATTCTTCAATCTTTCCGCAGCGAACTTTGTCGGGTTCAATTATTCGAGGGAAATGGCGATTATACTCGATCGTTTGTTGGAAAAATCACAGCTATTGGCTGAATCCCAGAATATCTCCGACAGGGAAATACATTAGCTCGCATGCGGCCAATATATAAATCTGAAACCCTTTTACATCTCCTATATTGAGCTTCGAAATCTCTCGCACAGGTCGCGTGGGTGGCCCATTCATGAGAGACGAACCGGGGTTATTCTTGCTCGGCGTATTGTAGCATTGGGTCGTTCGCTGGTTCTGGTATCACCCCATGCTTCGCAGCAGACGGAAGAAGCGTCGAAAGCTGAGATGTGAAAGTCGGGTCGTTGGGTAAGAGCCGATCTTCTGGATTGACGGGGACGCTCCGAATTAGCAAATCCGCATTAAATTATGGATGGGATCAAAAGCAATAAAGCTACGGATATGGTCAACGGAATGCGTAACCTCGGATACCAGGGCGGCAGCAAGCCATCGCGGGTACTCAAAAGGTCAACTACCAAAACAAATGAGAACGCAACAGCCATTAGTGGTAAGCCAATGTTGGGTCCCGCCAGCAGAGCAACCCAGCCGCACAGTGATGGTACAACACCGATAACAAGAAGACGAATTTGGTCATTTCCAATCTCTGTAAATCCACGTGCTAGGATACTTCCCCAAAGTATCCCTCCCAAGAACGAAAGGATTACCGCGCCGTACGCTAACAGACTAAATGTTGCTATCTCAACAAATCTTGGTGGTCCGAAAATGACCATGGCGACCGCCCCAACGAACGGAATTACGCCGGCAATACCCAGCAACATTGGGCCGATGGGAATCGTAAGTATCCCAGCGCTTTTGATACGATCTTCGGTTCTCAAACAAACCTCCAGGATATTAACTTTGTGGCTGAATACGGGGGATCTTGGATACTGGTATCAAATCCTCTGTTACATTTTACAGGTCAATGTATCGTTCGGGCATAAAGGGATTACTGCCTTCTTTCCAAGCTTGCGTATCTTTGCAACGTGGACAAATTCGGTGGCCGATTCCTCGCGAAGAAAAAGATGAACGGCATTTTAAGCATAAGCGAACGGCTGGGCGTGATCGATTCGAACGAGGCCTTCAATAGTCCGGCAGGTTAAAGACTCCACTATGTTAGTATAGCTTGTACGGAGAGCCGGCTATTAGAGATTAATGTTGCAACAAGCATAGTAGGCTAAGCCAAAATAGCGCCGTTTCGATAAAACTCGCGCAAGTAAATTTCGCGGGAATGTGTTTATGCATCCTTTGCGATACAGCATCGCTGGCACGTTTGATCACATGCTTGTCGTGGGTGAGAGCTTTCGCGCCCATCCCGAAAGCCGCGACCATCGGTATCCCGCGCGCCATCGCGCCGGACCGCTCGCTTTTCCCAAGGTGGCGCAACGCCTGCGGGGCATGGACCACCACTAAAACGATCTCGCGCGCCGCTGGTCCGACGCGGAGCTCATGGAGACGATTCGCTTCATTTTTGTCTTTGGCAGCGCTGGCGTGATGGTCCACGAGGACATTCTGCTGCATTTGGTCAATCACGCGACCTATCACCATGGTTTCGTCAGCACGCTGCTGTTCCGCACAAGGCCAAGGGCGCGGGTTTGCGATAGTCGGCGACCGCCACCTGTCAATCGCAATAATTGGGTAATAGGAAAATGCCACAAGCACCGACGGACGCGCGGCCGCAGATCAAGCACCTCAACGATATGGATTGGGAGATGAACCGGTTCGGGTCGCTCCGCAAATTTTCCTTTCACCCGAGCGCGGACAAACCGACGCAGCCGAATGCCGGTGTCCTGCGGTACGATGCGGGTAAGGTTTTAGTCACTCACCGCCATGACTTCGCCCAGGTCTGGTAAGTAATCGAGGGGGAGTTTCAATACGGTGATCAGACGCTTCGCGCCGGTCACATTGTGTTCCACGCGGACCCGAATCGCGAGTACGACCTAAGCACGGAGACAGGATGCACCATCCTGTTCATGCAGTATCCCAGCCCGACCACCGGCGCGGCACCGCTGTATGAAGGCGGTATGAACCTGGAGAGGCCGGAGGCCGAGGACGAGTTCGACCTGAACCTGTAATGTCGGGCCGTCAATACAGCTCCCTGCCTTATTGGCGAAATCCGGCGTTGGCCTAGTGTCTTTCAGGAATGGCCCGGCGAGAATCGTTCGGCCGCGTACGCAGGAGAGATGACATGGCGGAACGGATGACGGGCGGACAGGCCATTGTTCGCACTCTGATCCAGCAGGGAATCGACACGATCTTCGGCCTGCCGGGCGTGCAGCTCGACAATACCTTTGATGCTCTCTACGAGGCGCGCAACGCCATCCGGACGATCCATACGCGCCACGAGCAGGCGGCGGGCTACATGGCGCTCGGTTATGCGCAGGCAAGCGGGCGGGTCGGCGCCTGTATCGTCGGTCCGGGGCCAGGACTGCTCAATACCGGGGCAGCCATCGCCACGGCGTCGGGATCGAATGCGCCGGTGCTGTGCATTGCGGGCCAGATCCCCTCGAGCCAGATCGGCGGTGGCATGGGCATGACCCACGAAATCCGTGACCAGACTGCGGCCATGCGGGGGGTCGCCAAATGGGTCGGCCGTGCTGAGGCGCCCGCGGACGCCCCGGATGTCCTGCATGAGGCGTTCGAACAGATGCTGGGGGACCGGCATCAGCCGGTAGTTTTCGAGATGGCGCCCGACATCATGGGCACCGAAGATGATATCGCTTTGCTGGACGCCCGATCCTACCGCCACGACCCGGCGCCGGATCTGGCCGCCCTCGACGCGGCGGCGGCGCTACTTGGACAGGCGGAAAAGCCGGCTATCTTCGTCGGTAGCGGTATCTTCGGAGCCGAGGCGGAGCTGCTGCGGGTTGCCGAACTGTTGGAAGCTCCGGTCATCATGAGCCGCACCGGACGGGGCGCTGTTAGCGACCGCCATTACCTGGCGCAGATCATGATCTCCGGCCAGGAGTTGTGGGACGACGTCGACGCAGCGCTGGTTGTGGGCACGCGCTTCTCCGCACCGGGTCTCGCCTGGGGCCGACAGGATGACGTCAAGTTGGTCCGCATCGACATCGATCCGAAACAGGCTGGGAAACCACGTGCTGCAGATGCCACGCTTATCGCACAGGCGGCGACGGGGCTCGATGCATTGGCGTCCCGCATTCCTGAACACAATCGGGAGCGCGCTTCGCGCCAGAATGAACTGCGGGCGGCCAAACAGCGGGCACTCGATAAGCTCGCGGACCTGCAGCCGCAATATGGGTTTGCGCAGGTGATCCGGGAGGCACTGCCCGACGACGGCATCCTCGTCACCGATGTAACGCAGATGGCGAGCTTCTTGCAGAACTGGATGCCGGTCTACGCGCCGCGCACCCTGATTACACCCGGCTATCAAGCGACGCTCGGCATGGGGGTGCCGACGGCGCTTGGCGCCAAGGTCGCCTGCCCGGACCGCAAGGTCATCTGCGTCAGCGGCGATGGCGGGTTCATGTTCAATGTGCAGGAGCTGTCCACAGCGGTCGCGCACAACATCGATGTCGTCATCATCGTCTTCAACGACAGCGCCTACGGCAACGTCAAACGCTACCAGAAGGATAACTATGGCGGACGCTATATCGGCGTCGATCTGCACAATCCCGATCTGGTGATGCTTGGCCGCAGTTTCGGCATGACGGCCCTTCGCGCAGAGACGTCGGCCGCACTTGGCGATGCCCTGAAAGAAGCGGAGTTGACACCGGGCCCGGCCCTGATCGAAGTGCCGTTCGAAGAGGTGTCAAGCATTTGGAAGCTCATCCGGCGGCCCTCTTCCGCTGCGAACTAGGCGCTGCAAACGAGGTGCCGCGCCGGCGTTGGCCTTCGATGCCGCCGGTCTAGGGTTTCTATGGAATCCAAGCGATGGGAGCGCGGCGATGGCGAAGGGATATTTGGTGGTGTGTTATAGGGAAATCCGGGATCCCGAGAAGCTTATGAAATATGCGGAGCTGGCGCCGAAGGCGATGCTGCCCCAAGGCGCTAATATCCTCGTCCGCGATGGCCGTGTCGAGGCTTTCGAGGACGGGCTGAAGCAACGCACTGTGGTCGTGGAATTTCCGAGTTACGAAGCGGCGCTTGACGCCTATAAGAGCCCGGAGTATCAGGCCGCGGTCGCCGCACTTGGCGACGGCGCCGTGCGGGATTTCCGGATCGTCGAAGGCGTCGACTAGAACATTCGAAAACCACTTTGCTGAGGAACCGGAATGATCGACATCAACGGTATGGCGCATGTCATCCTGACTGTATCGCAATACGACAAGGCGAAAGCGTTCTATGGGCGGCTGATGCCGGCGATGGGCCTCGAGAGTGTGTTTGACGGCAGCGACATGACCTATTTCGTGGGCGCGCGCACGGCGCTCGGCATCCAGCCCTGCAAGTCGGAGTTCGCCGGCGAGCGGTTCGAGCAGGGCCGCGTCGGTCTGCATCACATCTGCTTCCGGGCACGGTCGCGCGAAGACGTCGACAAGGTCGACGCGCTGTTGCGGGAAATGGGGGCCCATATCGTGACACCAGCGCAGGAAGGCCATTGGGCGCCCGGCTATTACTACGTGCTGTGCGAGGATCCCGACGGCATCCGTGTCGAAGTCAACCATGTGCCGGGCCAGGGTGTCCTGGCGGACGACGCCGGATTTAATCCGGGAGACGATTTTCACGCATAGGGACGATGCCCGGTTCCTGCATTGATCGGAAAGGACGAGAACTTTGAACCTGACCACTGTCGAATACGAGAAGCGCGGGCACATTGCCTATGTGATCCTGAACCGGCCGGACAAGCTGAACGCCATGAACGCGGCCATGCACCGGGAATTGGGCGAGGTCTGGCAGGACTTTCAGATGGACCCGGAGATGCGGGCCGCTGTGCTGTCCGGTAATGGCCGCTGCTTCAGCGCCGGTGCCGACCTCTCTGGGGGTGCCCCCGACACGTATCGATACACAGGCGACTTCCCCGACATCTCGCGCACGCGCAAGGTCTACAAGCCGATCGTCAGCGCGCTGCACTCGCATGTCGTCGGCTACGGCATGTGGATCGCACTCGATGCCGACCTGCGCGTCGCGACGCCGGACACGGCCTTCTGGCTGCCGGAACCGCAATGGGGCATCGCCACCATCCCGGCCGCCTGGTTCCCGAAGATCATGCCCTGGGCGATTGCTTCGGAATTGCTCTTGCTGGCGGAGCGGATCGACGCCGAGCGGGCGCGCGAAGTCGGGCTGATCAACAAGATCGTGCCGCAGGAGGAGCTGATGGCCGAGGCGGAACGGATGGCGCGGCGCCTCGCGGAACTGAGCCCGGTGGCGGTGCAGGGGATGAAGGAATCGATGGTGCGGGGAGATGGTCTCGACTATGCCGCGATCGACCAGATCACCGACGTCATTCAGAACAGGGTCATGAATTCGGAGGACCGCAAGGAGGGCGGCCGCGCCTTTGTCGAGAAGCGGTCCGCCGTGTGGCCGGCAGCATCGCAAGGATAGGGCAGTCATGGCCAGGGCGGATATCCGGAAGCTCGCGACCTTCGTCGACGAGATTCACCAAGAAGCGGGACGTGCAATCAGCCCCCCGGTGCGCCGGGCCGCCGCCGTTGCGGTGATCGCGAACCCTTTCGCGGGGCAATTTGGAGAAGACCTGTCGGACCTGATGGAGATCGGCGCCGAGCTCGGTGGCCTGCTGGGCGCGCGTGCCGTCGCGGCGCTGGGGATCTCGCCGGGCGACGCGGAGAGCTACGGAAAGGCGGCACTGGTCGGCGTCGATGGTGAGCTCGAGCACGCGGCGGCGATCCTGCATCCAAAGCTCGGTGCGCCGCTGCGCGCCGCGGTTGAGAAAGGGGTGGCACTGGTGCCGTCGTCAAAGAAACGCGGCGGTCCGGGACGTTTGCTCGACATCCCGCTTGGCCACAAGGATGCGGCCTATGTGCGCAGCCATTTTGACGGTATGGAAGTGTCGTTAAGCGACGCTCCGCGCGCCGATGAAATCCTGGTCGCCATTGCGGTCACTGATTCCGGCAGACCCTTGCCGCGTGTCGGCGGCTTGACGGCGGCGGAGGCGGAAGGGAAAGACGGCCTCCGATAACCGTCAGCGGTAGACCCCGTCCCATTCGCCTTCGGGCATTTTCACCGAACCGTCTTCTTGTACTCGTGGGCGGTCCAGGGTGAACGCCGTTTCCGGCGTGACCACCGCGTAGTCCATATATCCCATGCGAGCAAGGGGGCGCATCGAGGCGGTGTCGACGATGCCGTCCTTGATAACCGCATCGTCTATATAAATTCCGATTACCTGACCGATGATGATGAAATGTCCTTTGTCGCCGTTGACATCGGGCAGCTCGATGGTCTTCCAATGTTTGCATTCAAGCGATGCGGGCGCCCGTGCGACCCGTGGCGGCTTCACGAAATGCGAGGGGGCGGTCTCCAAATCGGCAAGGGCGAATTCGTCCGCCAAGGCGTCAACCGGGGCGGAGGATATGTTCATGCCGTCGCACGTGTCCATGGTCGAGATCGAACAAGTGAATTCGCCATTCGCCTCGATGTTTCGGAGGCTGTCCTTCCGCTGCACTGAGACGAACATTACATAGTGCGGCCGGTCGCTCACCGCATTAAAGAAGCTGTAGGGCGCCAGATTGAGCACGCCGTCATTGTTGACTGTCGACACCCAGCCAATCGGCCGCGGCGCCACGAGTGCCTTGAACGGGTCGTGCTTCAGGCCGTGCTTGTTCTCGATACTGTCGTAGTACATCCGTCTCTCTTCGTCTCAAGTTGAACGTTACCAGCCAACCGCATAGGCGGCGCGGCGCGGGTCTGCGCCAGCGTGTAGCACACCGGACTTGAGGTCGGCCAGGATGGTGCATACGGAACCGGCGTTCCACATCTGCTCCGGCCACCATTTAATGTCGTGGGCCATCCCGGCGGGACGCTTGGTCTTCGTCATGACGCTTCCTTCTGCATCTCATCCAATCCGCGGCGCAGGATGGTGTTGAAGGCGTCCGGCACCGCGACGTTGGAAAAGTGCCGTTGTCCGTCGATCACCATAAGTTGCGAGCCCGCAATTCCGTCCCGGATCTCCTCGGCCCGGACGATCGGTGTGACCGGATCATCTCCCGCCGCGATGATCCGCGTCGGCGCCTTGATCTTGCCGAGGTCGGGCAGATAGGCGAGATCGGCAACGGCCGAAGTGCCGCCGAGGTAGCCCGGAACCGGCGTCTTGATAAAGATGTCGCGCACCGCGTGGTAGTCGGCATTCGCTGCGTCGGCAAAGGCATCCGTGAACCACAGCTTGTCCGTCATTTCCCAGACCGGGACCATGCCGCCTTCGCACACGACGGCTTGGCGCTCTTTCACCCATTCACGGTACCACTCGGTCGATTGCGACGTGGTGTTACATAGCGAGAGCGAAGCAATGCGTTCTGGATGGTGGATACCCAGTCCTTGACCGATCATGCCGCCGGTCGAAATACCGACCCAGTGCACCTTTTTGAGCATGAGCGCATCCATGACCGAGACGGCATCGGAGACGAACTGCGCAAGCGTGTAGGGTCCGGGCGGTGCGTCGGTATCACCGTGGCCGCGCCAGTCATAGCGCAGCAGGCGGTATCGATCCGCGAGGGCGGGCACTTGCCAGTCCCAGATGCGGTGGCTGGTGCCCATGGCATGCGCCATCATGACGACCGGTCCTTCAGGATTTCCGTCCCAGCGATAGGCGAAGGCGATGCCGGCCGCATTCACTTTTTCAACGCTCATCTCTCTGCCTCTGCGAAGCGGACCATCACCTTACCTGTATATTCGCCCGCCAGCATGCTCCCCAGTGCGGCCGGCGTCTTTTCAAATCCGTCGATTATGTTGTCGATTGCGACAATCTTGCCGTCGCGGCACAGGTCCATCATGCGCTCGCGCGCAAAAGCCCAGCGTTCGGGATAGGAATAGCGCGAGAAGCATTGGATACTCGCTTCGCGTGCCCACAGCATCCGCATATTGACCGGATCGAGATCGGGACGCGCGCTGTTGTTGGAAATGGTTCGACCGACAATCAGCACCTTGGCGGATTTCGCCAGTGCTTCGAAGACGGCATCGCCCACCGCGCCGCCGACCGTATCGAAAAACAGATGGACCCCTTCTTGGCATATTTCGCGAAGCCGGCCCGCGAGATTGGGCGTCTTATGGTCGAGGCAGGAATCGGCACCGAGGCCTTCCGTCACAACCCTGCATTTCTCCGGTCCTCCGGCGATGCCGACCACCTTCATGCCGGACAGCTTGCCAAGCTGCACCGCGTAACTGCCGACCGACCCCGCGGCGGACGTCACAACTAGGGTCTGTCTCGGCATCGGCCGTCCGAACATCTCCATCGCGCAATAGGCGGTGAGGCCGGGCGAGCTGAGTGCGGTCAGCCATAGAGTGTCCTCGAACTCCGGCGTGGCGGGAAGGAGCGCTTCAGGTCGTGCCAGCGCGTACTCCTGCCAGCCGAGGCGTCCGGTCACGAGGTCTCCGGGTGCGAAATTCCCCACCGTGCCGTCGACGACCTGGCCCAGTACGTCGCAATCGATCAGCTCGCCGATGGCGAAGGGCACCGTGTAGTTTTCAAAATCCTTGAGCCGCTGACCCTGCCATGGGGACAGGGCGGCAATCAAGACGCGGACCAACAGCTCGCCCGCTCCGGGAACCGGGACCGGCGCCTCTTCGATCGTGAAATGCGAAGCATCGGGCAGGTCGTTCGGCCGGGCGGCGAGAAGGAAGCGGCGATTTATATCGGGTGGCGCGGCCATGGGTACCGTCATAGATGGAAGGAGAAAGAAGTTTAATGTTGGAGAAGGGGGGCCGGATGACAAGCGGTCGAATCGACGTAGGGGACATCGCGGTGGCGTATACGCTCATGGGTCCGACGGGGGCGCCCGTGGTCAGCCTCAATCATTGCTTCGCCAGCGACCGGGGCTATTGGGAGCCGCATCTGCCAGCCTTCGCCGGATTCCGTGTTCTGCGCCACGACGCGCGGGGACACGGAGAAAGCGACAGACCGCCGGGTCCCTATTCGCTTCCGATGATGGCGGGTGATCTCGTGGGTCTGCTGGATGCTCTCGGGATTGACCGCGTCCATATTTGTGGTGTCTCCATGGGGGGGATGATTTCGCAAACCGTGGCACTGGATTATCCGGATCGGGTCGCGTCCCTCGCTCTGGTCAATACGACCTCGGAGTACACCGATTATCAACTGCAAGCCTGGCGCGACCGAGCCGCTCTTGTGCGACGCGAGGGTATGGGTGCGGTTCGCGACGGGTTGATGGCGCGTTGGTTGACGGCGGAGGCCGCCACGGCGCGAAGCGCTGGCTATCGCTATATGGAAGGGGCGCTCGCCCGTTTTACGCCGGAGGGATTTGATGCGGCGAGCGTGGCTATGTGCGGTCTTTATACGACGCCGCGGCTGTCTGAAATCAAGGTGCCTAGCATCGTCGTAGCGACACCGGACGACCCCGGTGTTCCGACCGAGACGTCCGAGAAGATGGCCCGAATTCTCGACGCACCACTGCACTGGCTCGAGCCCGCCCAGCACCTCGCCTCCCTGGAACATGTCGAGCGCTTCAATGGCCTGATAAGTGACTTCCTCGCCACCGTCACCTGACGCGAGAGGCTCAGGTATGAATACCGGATAGCGCGCTGCACTTCCGGAATGACCACAAAAGTAAGTCATTCCGGGGTATCCATAGGACGAACCCGGAATTCTGGCCTGAGCGTGGCTTACTTTGCTGGGAAGGATTCTTCTTCGGGGAGGGTGACGGCCCTTTTTGCGATTAGGTCGGCGATCGCGTCGTCGCTGTAGCCCCATTCTGCGAGGATTTCGGCGGAATGCTCACCAAGATGCGGTGCGTGGGTCATCGCCGACGGGCCGTCGATTTTCGGCAGGCCCGGGATGTTCGGTATCGGCATTTTGCCGGCGCCCGCATGGTCGATATAAGCGATGGCATCGAAGACCTTTGTATGTTCGTCAGCCATGAAGTCGCCGTAGGTCTGTACTTCGGCGTTCATCACATCGGCCTCGGTAAGCTGCGCGACCCAATGGGCCGTCGGCTGCTTCTCGAACTCCGCGCGGATCAGCGGCATTAGCTCGTCCTGGTTATCGATCCGCTTTTCGCGGGCGTCGAAGCGCGGGTCGGTCTTTAACTCCGGCAGGCCGAGGATATCGCAGAGCGATTCGTAATGATAATCGCGCATCGCGGTGACGTTGAGATAACCGTCTGCCGTCTTCATCGTGCCGACCGGCTGGTAAAGCGGCTTCACCTCGCCGTCTTCGAGATAGTACTCAGCAATCTTGGCGGCCTGGAATGCGGCGGCGGACTGCATCAGGCTGTTGTCGATATAGCTGCCCTCGCCGAATCGGAACTTTCGCATTAAGGCGGTTGATAGCGCCTGGAAGGCATAGAGGCCTGTGGCGACATCGATGGGGATCATATTGACCCGGTTCGGAATGCCCCGATCGTCTCGGTTGATGGTCATGAAGCCGGAGAAGGCTTGGATAACCGCATCGGTGACGGGACGCGTACTGTTCGGCCCAAACTGTCCGAAACCAGTGACGGAAAGATAGACGACCGACGGATTGATCTTCTTCACGTCGTCGTAGGACAGGCCGAATTTGGCCATCACGCCCGGTCGGAACGCCTCGACCACAACGTCGCATTCGGCGGCCATCTTGCGCACGATCTCAAGCGCTTCCGGCTGCTTCATATCGAGGGCGATGGACCGCTTGCCCCGGTTGAAAGCAATGGAATGAGCGCAGTGATCGCTATAGAGCGCGCCCATGCCCCGGCCCCAGTCGCCATGCAGCGGCTCTACCTTAAGGACGTCCGCGCCGTGCTGCGCCAACAGCATGGTGCTGTGCGGTCCGGCGATGCCTTGCGTGAAGTCCAGAACCTTGATGCCCGAGAAGGCGCGTTGATCGTCCATCGTTCCTATTCCGTCCCCAGAGAATTTTCGTTACCCCGCCGCCAAAATTGCGTCGGAAATCTTTTCGGCCGACATCAATGTCGGGAAGTTCGTATTTGCGCAAGGCACGACGGGAAAAATCGACGCATCCACTACCCGTAGTCCCTCGATGCCCCGCACCCGTCCATGATTGTCAGTCACCGCCATCGGATCGTCGTCGCGGCCCATCCGGCAGGTACAGGATGCATGCCAGACGCCGACCGCCGCCTTGCGGACAAAGGCCTCCAGCGCGTCTGCATCCTCGAGGACCTGCTGCAGGGTGAAGTCCTCCATGATGAATTTCTCGATCAACAGACGCCGCAGGGCAGCTGGTCCGTCGAGCAGTTTCGCGACAAGATTTGTCATCACCTTGTTCTTGGTGTTGACGACACCGACTTGTCGGACCTTGTCGCTATAGCTCGCCGGGAAGGGATTGCTGACCGCGGTTTGCAACGCGGGATCGAGATGCAATGCCGCGAGCTGGCGGAATCCTTCCATCAGTCGATCCAGATCGCGCGTGTCGGAAAGTAGGTTGAAATCCACCGTGGGTTCGTCGCGCCAATCCGCGGAGGCAAGTTTGACGTGGCCCGCTTCGGAGAAGGTTTTGTTGACGAAGATCATCAGTGTGGCGATCTGCTCTCCAACCGCGTGCCAGGACGATTTTCCGCAGGCAACGACGAACATGTCGCCCGCGGGCGCGCCGCCAATCTTGGACGAGTACCGGTAGCCCATCAGAATGTGCCGCCGTGAATATTCGTTTATTCGGGCATGCGGATGCAGGAAAGATGCGACCGCAATGGCCGGGTGATCCATTAGCCGCTGGCCGACGCCAGCCAGGTTGTGCCGCACCGCGATCCCGTGTTCGCCGAGCTGGATGGCGGGTCCGATTCCCGCGCGCATAAGATGCGCCGGAGAATGGATTGCGCCCGACGACAGAATGACTTGATTGCCGCGGAACTCTTGTTCCTTGCCGGCAACGAGCGCCTTGACGCCGGTGCAGCGCAGTCCGTCGAAAAGCAACTCCGTGACTTGCGTCTCGGTCGATATCGTGAGGTTGTCGCGCAGGCGCGTGCCGGGATCGAGATAACCGATTGCCGCCGAAACCCGCCGTTCGTAGGCGTTCGACATCGTGATCGGGAAGTACCCCTCCTCAAAGGCTCCGTTCTGGTCCCGAAGATATGTGTACCCCTTCCGCTCCAGCGCCTCCGCGACCGCCTTCGAGTAGCCGTTCCATTGATCCGGGAAAACGCGGCGGACGGGAATGCGGCCCTCCTTGCCATGGAATGGCCCGTCAAAGTCCATGTCGCGCTCTACTTTCTTGAAGTAAGGCAGCACAGCATCCCAGTTCCAGCCGGAAGCTCCACGCTCTTCCCACTCGTTGTAGTCCGTCGGCGCCCCGCGGTTCGCCAGCTGGCCGTTAATCGATGATCCGCCCCCGAGCACGCGGGCCTGTTCATACTTTCTCAATGGCGGGCGTTCGCTGTCGGGCGCATTATGCGAGAACGCTTCCGTCGTGACCTTGAGATCGTTCCAGTGGAAGCGCGGGTCGAGATAGGCTTTTCCGGGATATGAATCCAAGATGACCTCCGGCACCGCACCATGCGGGGTGTCCTGGCCGGCCTCGCAGATCAAAACTTGGTTGGCGCTACGGGCCGAGAGCCGGTTGGCCAAGACCGACCCAGCCGAACCGCCGCCGACGATAATAAAATCGTAATGCGTCATGCTGCCATGTCCTCGAATTGCTGTGTGACGAACGCCTTCATCAGTTGAATGGAACGATCGGTCTCGGGCCTTTGGTCGCGGGCTTCGCTGCGGGACTCCGCGAGGACTAACGCCACTGGCTCGCCGGCATAGCGCACGCGGTCTCTCGCCAACGGGTGTTGCGTTGGAAATTGGAAGGGGTCGCCCGAGTAGGCGTTGACCTTTTCGTAGGGTTGCATCGGCCCGATGCCGGATGCCTCCAGATCACTTCCCGTCAGGACGGCGATGACGCCTGGCATGTCCTTTGCTGCGGCCGTGTCCATTCCTTGCAGGTCTGCGTGGGCGTGCGGTGCGCGCACGACCGCCGCATGGGCTAGATTCTCGGGCTGCAGATCGTCCACATAGCATCCCGATCCCGTCAGAAACCGTTCATCTTCGACCCGTCGCGGCATATCGCCAATTTTCAGTTTCGCCATTCGATCGTCTCCACATAGAAAAAGTAACTTGCGACGGGATACGGGCAAATAAGATTTCCGCTGGAGTCGACGTCTGTGCCCTCTATCTTTGCTTCCTGAGATGCATCGTCCCGACCTCGATAATCGCCGGTTAACCCTTCTCGTTGGCGCCACGGTGGCGGCCATCGCGCTCTACTTCGTCGTATTGCCGCGGATGCCCGAGGCCTGGCGGACGCCGGGCAGCCCCGAGCTCTACCTGATGGGCGTTACGGGCGCGGTGCTGCTGTTAACCGCGGCCAGTTTTTCCATTGCAAAGCGGGGTCGGGGTTTGGGGTCGCCCGTCGCATGGTTCGCGGCGCACGTGAACCTGGCGTGCCTCGGCAGTCTCTGCATCGCAATCCATTCGGTGGGATACATGCGCCGCCCGCCGGCGCTGTTGATCCTGGCGCTGCTCGGCCTCGCCGCCCTTGGTGTCTGGGCGCGGATCTGGGGGGCGAAGCGCATGGCGGCGACCCTCGGCACCAAGCGCCCGGGTTTTGCCGCGCCCGATCCGGCGTTGCGCGCACGCCTGCAAGCGCTCATCGAGCAGAAGCGAGATTTGCTTACCCGCCTCGACCCAAGTGCCGAGGAAGCCTTGTTCTCGCCGAACCTGTCGCACTGGCTTGGCCACCCCCTCCTGGCTTTGGCCTACCTTCGCCTTGTACGCGAGGAGGAGGCCCTGATAGGCGTGCGGGAAAGCGTCGGCCGAGCGCAGGCTTGGTGGCGCGCGGCGCATCTCGCCCTCGCGGGCCTTTTCGTGATTGGGCTTGTCATCCACGTGGTCACCGTGACTTTTTTTGCCGGGTATGTTGCCGATGGCGGCGAGATCTACTGGTGGCATTTGACTAAATGGTAAAGGGCTAAACATGAGCCGGCTTTCCCTGATGTTAGATCTCGAACGTTGTATCGGCTGCAAGAGCTGCGAGGCCGCCTGCAAGCAGGAACACGGCCTCGGCCCGGGTGAGTTCCGTAATCGTGTGGTGTGGCTAGGCGACGAGAACGAGGCGGCGCTCGATTTTCTAACCGTAACGTGCCAGCACTGCGAGCGGCCTGCGTGCCTGCGTGCCTGCCCGGTCAATCCGAAGGCGATTTCGAAGGACCCGGAGACCGGCGTCGTATCGGTCGACGAGAGCCTGTGTACCGGTTGCGGTGAATGTGTTACCGCCTGTCCTTACGGCGCGATGGGCTACGACCCTCGCGGCCATCACGCGGTCAAATGCGATCTTTGTTCCGACCGGCGGAGCGAGGGTCTCGGTCCCGCCTGCGCGAGCGTTTGCCCGGGGCGCGCCATTTCCTTCGGTGAAAGATCCGATCATCTGGCGCAGGCCGAGGCGGAAGGTCGTATGGTGCGTGATCACGACTCCTTCCTGCTTGGGCCGGCGACGGTCTATCTTGACCGGATCGGTGAAACATCGAACGCAGCCGCCCTGCCGGAGCGTCGACGGCCCGCGGTCGTCGATCCGCCAGAAGCGCAAACTGCCTTCGAGAAAAATGGCGCCGCCTTTCCCTATGGCCTGCCGCGCGAGGACCGGAAACCCGACCGGGTGGTTCCCGGAAGCTGCACGCTTTGTTTTAACTCCTGCAGCGTGAAGTTCCATTTCGCCGGCGAAAAGTTGGTCAAGGTGACGGGAAATGACGAGGATCCGATTCTCGAGGGCCGCGTCTGTCCTAAATCGCAGCATACCCTGCAGATGTATCACAACGACCGGCGTCTAACGCAGCCCTTGAAGCGCGTCGGCGCGCGGGGCGAGGGCAAGTTCAAGCCGATTTCCTGGGAGCAGGCGTTCACCGAAATTGCCGCGAAGATCGGCCCACTGCGGGAGAGTGAACCGGAAGCGCTCGGCATTTTCGCCGGCACGCGCACTGGCATGATCACTATACGCGGGTTTATCCGATTGTTCGGGCAGATGTGGGGCACGCCGAATGTTGAAACGACCGATCCATTCTGCGCTGCCGGTAAGAATCTCACTTACCAGTTGACCCATGGCGCCAATGGCTGCGGCAACAGCTATACCGATGATGATATCGGCAGTGCCGGGATGTATCTCTACATCGGCGACAATCAGGCGGAGACCCGGCCCGTCTATTTCGGCATGGTCAACAACTGGCGCGTCAAGAATCGGACGCCGATGGTCGTGGTCGATCCGCGCTTTTCGGCGACCGCGAGCAAGGCGGACCGCTGGCATGCGATCCGTCCCGGCACTGATATGGCGCTCGGCATGGCCATGGCCCAGCATATCCTGGCGAACGATCTGCACGACAAACGCTATTGCGAAGACTGGGTCGAGGGCTGGGAACGCTGGCGCGATTTCCTCGATGAGGAAGGCTACACGCCGGATTGGGCGGCGGGGATCACCGATATCTCGGCGGAGGACATCCGTCGCCTTGCAGAGGAGGTGGCGACGGCGGACGGTTGCGTCATCTTCTGCAGCCGTGGCGTCAATCAACACACCAACTCGGCGCAGACCAACCGGGTGTTAATGTTCCTCGCCGCGATCACCGGGAACTGGGGCCGCAAGGGCGGCGCCTATATGAACATGTCCTTCGCGCCGGAACTCTGGGCCAATGCGCCGGAACAGCGGCGCGCGGAGATCCGCAAGCCGAAGATCCGCAAGAGCCCTGCCGGCTGGACCGAAGCCATGATCCAGGGCAAGCCCTATTCGCTTAAGGCGTTGATCGCGGGCAACAACCCGATGGCGCAATGGCCAAACCAGGAACGCACCCGTGAGGCCTTCAAGGCGCTCGACCTGCTGGTGCATATAGACCTGTTCCAGAACGAGACATCGGCCTTCGCCGATTATGTTTTGCCGGCGGCCCCTGCTATCGAGGCCGGTGATATCGGCCGGGCCTGCGACGACCGCCGCATCGTCTGGGTCGACCGGATGATCGATCCGCCGGGCGAGGCCAAGCCGGATTCCTGGATCTGGACCGAGCTCGGCAAGCGGTTCGGTTTCGACGATGTCATGAAGGACGAGTACAAGGACACCGCGCTGTTCTGGGACCAGGAAATGATCAATCATCCGACCATGAACGGCGTTACGCAGAAGCGGCTCCATTCGACGCCGTACCGCTGGGTCCGCTTCCCGGTTACGAGCGAGACGGCGGACGAGCAGGAAACCCTGTTTCTCGAAGGTACCACAGCGGCCGGCGCGCCGGACGGGTTCCGTTTCAATACCCAGAACGGCAAGCTGCAGTTTTGGACCGAAGAGCTGGACGCTAAGTTCCGCACCATGGGCCTCTCCGCCCTGCCGAGTTTCTATAGCGAACGAGAACAGCTGATCGATCTGCCCTACGTGCAGATAGAGGAAGGCGACGACGCGGACGGTATCGTATCGCCGTTCTATCCCAATACCCTGGCGGTCCCGGGACGTATTGTATCGCCGAATGAGGAGACGCCGGGCAGGAAACTGCGCCGCGAGGGTTACGACATGGAGCTGGTGACCGGTCGCCCGCCGGCCCCGCATTTCCACAGCTGGACCCATTATTTCTGGCAGAGTCAGGAAATGTGGCCGGACCTGTACGCCCAGATCCATCCGGACAAGGCGGCGACCCTGTGGCTTGAGGATGGCGACCGGGTCCGGATCGAAACTTCGCACGGCGATATTGAGGCCCGCGCCTGGATTACACCCGGCATCCGCCGGTCTTCCATCTTCGTGCCCATCGGTTGGGGGGAGAAACAACCCTACCATCCGTGGCGCTCGGTCAATTTCATGACCGACAAGACGCAACGCGATCCGATCTCCGACCAAACGAATCTGAAAACGCTGCTTTGCCGGGTAGCGAAGGTTTAGTCCGTGACGTCAATCGAGATCGGAATTTTGGCGGGTGCGATCTTTTTCACTTCCGCATTGACCACTTCGACGGGTGTCGGCGGCGGCTCGATTTTACTGGCGCTGATGATGCAGTTTATGACGCCGGCGGCGGCCATTCCGATCCACGGCGCCATGCAAACTGTCGCCAACGGATGGCGCATTTGGTTGTTGCGCGAGAATATGCTGTGGCCAATTATCTTGCACTTCGGCATTCCGATGCCAATCGGTATCGCCGCAGGGCTCTGGCTGTTTCAGGAAATGCCGAAGGAATGGGTGCAGACGCTGATTGGCGGCTTCATCCTCTTCACCTTGATCACGCAAAGCGTGAAATTCATGGGGCAGAGAGAGTTACCATTGTGGGCATTCGCGCCGGCGGGCATCGTTGTCGGGGCACTCAACATCGTCGTTGGTGTGGTAGGCCCAGTATTGACTATGCTTCTCGTCGGCCGCGCATCGACCCGTCAGAATATCGTATCTACCACGGCCGTGTTTTCCTTTCTCGGCCATTTCATGAAGGTTGTCGGGTTCGCCGTGGCCGGGTTCGGTTTTGCGGAGTACGCTTGGGCGATGGCGGCGATGGTGCCATCCATCGTGCTCGGAACCTATGCGGGGCGGCATCTGCTCGGCAAGATCAGCGACGTCTTTTTTCGCCAATTGCTGCGCATTGTTCTTGCAGCTTTGGCTCTAAAGCTCGTGGTATGGGATGGCCTGATGGGAGGTACGTTATGATGGATGAAAAGAAAGTTGGCACGCTTGAGCGGGTGCACCTGGCGCTGGAAGCAAAGGGCGCGGACAGCGAAACCGAACGCTTTGATCAAAGTACGCGCACTGCGGCGGCCGCCGCGGCCGCGATCGGTTGCTCGGTTGGGCAGATCGCTAAGTCACTGATCTTGCGCGCTAAGAAGAGTGAGCGTCCGGTTCTTGTCATCGCGCACGGTGACGGGCGGGTCAATGAGAAGAAGATCGCCACCGGCCTCGGCGAGAAGATCGGCCGGGCCGCCGCAGATTTCGTCCGCGAACGCACGGGGTTCGTCATTTGTGGTGTGGCACCCCTCGGCTATACGGGAGAGATTGTCTGCTTCATCGATGCGGATCTGCAAGAATTTGAAACCGTCTGGGCCGCCGCAGGCACCCAACGTGGTTTTCCGCACCCCTCCCAGGCGACCTTGTCCAGCTGTCGGGCGGCACGGAGATCGAGGTGCGTTAGATGGTGTGTTTTGTGATTACTGCGAGACCGATAAGAGAAATGGCTTCGAACACTTGTAGATAGCGATACTAGGGAAACCCATAGATCAATGGCAGTGCAAGAAACCGACCCGCGCTCCACGCCCTCTTCGGCATTGGAATTCGATGTCATCGTCATCGGCGCCGGCATGTCCGGCCTTTACCAGCTTTATCGGTTGCGTGAGTTGGGGCTTCGCGTGCGGGTCCTCGAAGCCGGAACTGGAGTCGGTGGTACATGGTATTGGAATCGTTATCCCGGCTGCCGTTTCGATTCCGAAAGCTATTCCTATGGCTTTTCCTTCTCGCAGGAAGTGCTCGACGAGTGGGATTGGAGTGAGCATTTCGCCGGCCAACCGGAGGTTGAACGCTACTGTAACTTCGTTGCAGACAAGTTCGATCTGAAGCGGGACATCCAATTCAGCGCCCGTGTCGTCTCTGCCCATTTCGATGACGACAGTCATTCTTGGACGGTCGGCGTGGACGGGGATGAAAGCTATCGAGCCCGCTTCATGGTAATGGCCATTGGCCTGTTATCAGCACCGACGATGCCGCGGTTCGAAGGTATCGAAGATTTTAAGGGTACCTCGGCACACACCGGATTGTGGCCGAAAGAGGGAATTGACTTTGACGGCAAGCGCGTCGCCGTGATTGGGACCGGCGCCAGTGGCATCCAAGCCATCCAGGAGATCGCTAAATCTGCTGAACATCTGACCGTCTTCCAGCGCAGGCCGAACTGGTGTGTCCCGCTTCACAATGATCCGATCTCGAAGCAAGAGATGGCGGAAATCCGCGCTGGCTATGATGAACTGTTCGAGCATTGTCGCCAAACGGCCGCCTGCTTCATCCACACCATCGATCCGCGCGGCACCTTCGAAGTGTCGGAACGGGAACGCTATGCCTTCCTGGAACAACAATATGCCGCGCGCGGCTTCAGTATGTGGCAGGGTAATTTTCGCGATATGCTTACAGATCACGCCGCAAACCAGGTCGTCGCCGACTTCGTTGCTGATAAAATTCGCGGCCGGGTCAAGGATCAAACGGTCGCCGAGAAACTGATACCCAAGGATCACGGCTTCGGTACCCGCCGCGTACCGCAGGAGACTTTCTACTATGAGGTCTACAACCAGCCAAACGTCGAATTGGTCAGCATGTTGGATACGCCCATTGAGCGGATCACGCCTGCGGGCATCAAAACGGCAGCGGCGGCGTATGAGTTCGACGTCATCGTCTATGCCACGGGCTTTGATGCTGTGAGTGGAAGCTTCGATCGGATCGACATCCGTGGCTCTGGCGGCCAAGCGCTGCAAGAAAGTTGGTCGCTGGGTCCAAGAACCTTCGTTGGGGTGATGGTGGATCGTTTTCCCAACATGTTCATGATCATGGGACCGCACGCCGCCCTTGGTAACAACCCTCGGAGTATCGAATACAATGTTGAGTGGGTGACCGATTTGATCGACTTCACCAATCGCAACAAACAGACCTGGGCCGAAGCGACGCCCGAGGCCGTCGGAGAGTGGAACGCGTTCGTGGTGGAGAAGGCCGAAGGGTCATTGGCGAGCGAGGTCGACAGCTGGATGACTGGCATAAACCTGAATGTGGAAGGCAAGCAAATGCGGACTGTTGTGAGATATGCTGGCACGGCACCCGAATATCGAGCGCGATGCGATGAGGTCGCAGCGGGAGGCTACAAGGAGTTACGTTTACAGTGATGCGAAGCGCCTGTGTCACACCGGCACCAATTTGGCAGAAACGCGACTAATATTGGCCAGTTATAGTGTTCTTGCCAACGGTAGTTTATGAGTCGCGACATAGGGGACCGCAATAGCGAACGGGCATAGAGTGGAGGAAATCAAGACGATGGATCGGGACAAGGCGTATTTTTTATTGTTGAACATCGGGCATTTTCTCGATCATTTGTTCACCCTCGTCTTTGCGTCGGTCGCAGCCCTAGTGCTCTATCGAGAATGGAATGTCAGCTACGCGGAATTGCTGGCCTATGCGACACCGGGTTTTTTTGCCTTCGGCCTGTTCTCCGTGCCTGCGGGCTGGATTGCCGACAAATGGAGCAAAGACGGCATGATGTGCGTATTCTTCATCTGTATCGGATTAGCATCTATCGCAACGGGGTTCGCGCAAACGCCGTTGCAAATCGGTATCGGCCTTTTCGTCATCGGCATGTTTGCGGCGATCTATCATCCGGTCGGTCTCGCCATTGTCACAATGAAGTGGAAGAACACTGGCATGCGTATCGCCGTGAACGGTGTGTGGGGAAATCTTGGCGTTGCGGCGGCGGCGTTGATCACTGGTTATCTGATCGATTTTGCCGGCTGGCGGATGGCCTTCATCCTCCCGGGCGCTTTCTCGATCGCGATGGGTTTCCTATATATGGCTTTGCGGCGCGAGGGAATCCGTGCGGACCAGGAAGCTAAAAAGGACGCGGTTGCGGCTGGCCCGGTATCAAAACCATACCGTTCGGCAATCATTCGTGTTGCGATCATTGTCTTCGTGACGGCGGCGGTCGGCTCAATCATCTTCCAATCGACGACCTTTGCGTTGCCGAAGATTTTTGACGAGCGGTTGCAAGGTCTGGCGGTTCACCTGTCCGGCCTTTTGGAGGGGCTCTCAAAAGGCAAAGAGGACGGAGTGGCGACAGTAATCGGGTCATTGGCCTTCGTGGTGTTCGCCGTTGCCTCGCTCGCCCAGGTCGTCGTCGGCAGCATGTTGGACAAGTACGGGCCGCGGAACGTCTACATGGTCGTGGCCGCGATCCAGATCGTCTTCTTCGCCTTGATGCCGGGTCTCACCGACGGCATCGCGCTGGCCGTGGCATTCGGTTTCATGCTGGGCGCCTTCGGACAAATCCCGATCAACGACTACATGATCGGCAAGACCGCGAGCGGCGCCTACCGTGCACGAATCTACGGCGTGCGGTACGTCGTCAGCTTCACTGTGCTGGCCGCATCGCTGCCGATGATTGCTTTTGTCTACAACAATTGGGGTTTCGACCCCTTGTTCTGGATCCTGGCGGTCGCTGGAATTGTGATCATGTGCGCCGTGCTTAATTTGCCCAGAGAGCTGCCCACACCGGATTCCGAGACGGCACCGGCCGAATAGGGAATTCTCGCAAAGACTGCTTACAGGACTGGCTGGGCCTGACACTTGGCGCGGTATGTGTCTTCAACGAAAGGTTTTCCGCACCAGGTCGGGCGACCTCTTGCGGTGGCCGGATGCGCTATAATGAAAGGGCAATAGATGGTACGATTTAGCAGGAATACGTCTTCTTATCAGTGATGCCCCTGCATCCGCAAATAGGAGCGAAAGGCCCCCTGCCGCTGCCGCTGCCGCTGCCATGCGCAGCGTAGCCAACAATCCCCGCCAGACCGGCGCCTACTAGACCCCCGATATCCATATTAATGCCGGTTTGCGGCTATTTCGAGGTCATTACCCATACACCGTCCCAGTTTTTTGGATTTTCTTTTTTCATAATTTCACAACGCTCAATATAGGTTTTTGACAGGTTATCCTCTGGATTAGCTTTTAAACATTCTTTAAATGATTTTATACCTTTATCCCAATTCCCAGCTTTGAATGACACTCTACCTTCGTTGAAGTAATTTACTGTATCCATTAAATTCGGGAATGTACTTGGATTATGATAGTCTAAAACCTCTCTCACCCCAACAGGTTCTGTTTTTCCCTTTACTATAACATCGTCGATATATCTAATTTGATACGTTCCTTTAAGTTTACTGTATGTAAAGTCGCTAATTAAAATGCGCGCCGAGTAGGCTTTGCAGGCGCTTTCCAGTCGAGCCGCCAGATTCACACCATCACCTATCATCGTGTAGTCCATTCGTTTTGATGATCCAATATTTCCGGAGACTACTTTATCTGTATTTAGTCCGAGGCCCATATCGACGGGCATTTTTCCTTCCTTTTCTCGGATCTCATTCCATTCCCACAAACGTTTGATCATGTTAATGCCCGCACGTACACCACGGTCTTCGTCATCATCGTTGGGCACCGGTATACCAAACCCGGCCATGATTGCATCGCCGATAAACTTGTCTACCATACCACCTTGTTCACTAATGGCTTCTACCATTATGTCAAAATATTCATTGAGAAGAGCCACTGTACCCTGTGCGCCCAAAGTTTCAGTAATTGTTGTAAAACTTCGAACATCTGAGAAAAGAAGAGTGGCTGTCGTTTCTTGGCCACCCATAATATCTGTGCCTTCACTCATTAATTTGTCGGCGATACCCGGATCAATATAACGAGACATGGTCGATTTCATTCGTTTTTCGTCAGAAATATCTTCGATCATGATTAATGTACCAAGATGACCTTGAGCTTTATCCATTCTGCCATCTGGATCTTGGTTTTCGAGCGGTAAAAAGCTTATATTTGCAGAGACTAATTCCTCATTGCTATCTTCTTCTGTGCCAACTTCAAATTCGGCATCGACTAGTAACTCTACCTGCTTTGTTTCTTCACATGTCTTGATCTTTTCTAAAATCCAAGATCGCCCGTTTGTGAAAAATTCTTCCGCTGTTTTTCCAATTATATCTGACAGACGGATTTTTAAAATTTTTAGACCTGCTTTATTGCAAGTTATAATTCGTCCCTCATCATCAATTGTTATAACTGCATTCGACATGCTTGTTAGCATGCTATGATTATAGGCACGCTCTTTTGCAACATCTTCAAAAAGCTTTGCATTTTCTAGTGCGATGGCGACCTGCTGAGTAAATGCCTTTAATCGAGATTCATCTTCTTCGGTAAATCCGCCACCCTTTTTATTCAATGCTTGCGTACAACCTATACACTCACCGTCTTTATTTATAATGGGAACGCAAAGTATGGAACTTGTAAAATATCCAGTCTGCTTGTCAAAGCTTGGATTGAAGCGTAGATCAGCATAAGCATATGGTATATTGATTGTTTCTTGTGATTGAAAAACAGCACCAGCGATACCTACATCATTGGGTAACCGAATTTCTCCGATACCATCTCCCATTGCTACCCGTGAGAATAATTCGTTTGATTTGGGGTCATTTAAAAACAATGTAGACCGATCTGCATTTAGCATATTAGTTGACTCAAGCATCACTCTTTGCAGCAAAGAGCCGAGCTCAATTTCAGCAGTTACATCCGAGACAATATCAAGAAACTGCATCTCTTTTTCTCGCGATTTTTCCATCTCCTCCATCCCTTGGGCATTTTGGAGTGAAATGGCAGCCTGTGCGGTAATTCCTTCTAATATATCGAGATCTTCTTTTGTAAAGCGGGCCCTTTTTTTATTTAAGATTTGGATAACGCCAATAATATCATCTCTAACTGTTTTAACAGGCGCACAAATTATATTCTTTGTTACAAAACCTGTTTGTTCATCAATTTTTGAATTAAAGCGATTATCATCGTAAGGGTTGTGTACAATTTCTCCAATGCCAGATTGAAAGACTGCTCCAGCTATGCCAGTCGTATTGAGAATTCTGATTTCTCTTGTGAGCTCGCCTTGTGCAACCCGGGAGTATAGTTCGCCGGAGAGTGGATCATTTAAAAAGAGGCTTCCTCGTTCTGCACCTAATTCGCTCGTGGTAATATCTATCAATGTCCACAAAATTTCACTGAGATTTTTGAGACCCGATATTCTTTGAGTTATTGATAAAAGTAACTCAGTCTGATGCAGCTTATTGCTCGTTCGATCGAGCTGTGTTCGGAGTTCTTCAATACCAGCATTTTCAAGCTTTTTTGCTGCACTTGCCGAGATTTGGCGCCTTCTACTCATCTTAACTTACTCCTGAGGCCTCTCATCAAGTTGTGCCCTTAAGATTGTGATGGTCTCTTTTAGATGTGAATGCTCATCCACTTTTTCAGAGATATTTTTTTGTAATTTCGACTCAAATTCGAACCGTAAGCTCTCGAGTTCATCG
>DJKK01000289.1 GCA_002434595.1 Alphaproteobacteria bacterium UBA6544
GGGTGGATTGGCTGCGAATATAACCCGAAAGGAAAGACCTCTGAGGGCCTACGTTGGCTGGCCAATTACCTGCGTTGAAATAAGCAAAACAAAATATTTGAAATAATTTAAAACTTAAGAAACTACGCACGTTCGTCTACATCAGCAGAGTATTTTATTTCAATAGTGAAGGACATTTTCTAAATATTTAAAATAATTACATAAACTTCAACATCTCGGTAATAATTTAAAGACTATAGAAATTTACACCAATCATTACTCTATCTTTTCGACCATTATAAACGGCCGAATGCTTCCTTCCTGCAGGAATGATTGTAATCATTCCATCGCATGGCATTACATTTTCTTCGGGATCACTTAATTTTAATATCCCTGGCTCGGTGCAGTTTTGATCTCCAACAGAAAGATAATATACTAAGGAAAATTTTTGTGATCCAATATCAAGCACTTTAATCTTATCTACATTGTTTAAATGATGGTGAGGAGTTGTACCGCCTCCTTCGCTTAAAATATTAAAAAATGAATCCCAGATAAATATTTGGCTATTTACCGCTTCTTCCATAATATCCGTCAAATCTCTTAATAATTTTTTAAAAATTAATTTCTCTGTTGAAAGTAGACCAAAGTCTATCGAGCATATACCGTTGCCATAACGAGCATCATCAGGCCCCGTATCGGTTAATTTCCGTGTATTTGTTTCATATATGCTCTTTAACAATTCTTCTTCTACTGGCCTACTTAAAATAAGCGGATTACTCTTTAATTTTGGGAAACCATTCCCCGTTAATTGATTTATGCCATGGGTTTGCCTTGACTTTATTATGCCAAGCATAAGTCTACACTGTCGTGATTTAGGATCGATAGCATAGGCCTTTTCTAGTTTTTCAAGCGCCGCGGGAATTTCTCCATCCATGTAATACGTAATCGCTAAGTTGCTATACGCTTCAGCGTAATTTGTATCTAGCTTAATTGCTTTATTAAAATTTGTTTTTGACCCTTTAATGTCTCCAATATGCCTTAAATTGTTCCCCAAGTTACAATAAGCCTCAGCAAAGTTTCCATTAAATTTTATAGCCTTTTGAAAGCATGACTTAGCCGCTTGTAAATCGCCAAACTCTTCTAGTAATAAACCTCTGTTGTTATGCGCTTCTGCCAAGTTTGGTTGCAAAAGTAGTGCTTTTTCATAGCTACTTTCCGCTTCACGCCGTTTGCCTACTTTTCCGAGGCTGACACCAAGGTTATAGTGCGCTAATGCGCTGTCTGGCTGCAATAATACTGCTTTGGAATGACTCGACTCAGCCTCATCGAATTCTCCGTTCTGCCTAAGAACATTACCTAAACTAATGTAAGCTTCAAAAAACTTGGAATCTGACGATATCGCATTTCTATAACATGTAATCGCTTCATCTAAATCACCGTCTTGGTTTAATTTATGACCCAGATTATAGTGGGCTTCAGCACAATTAGCATCTACAGAAATCGCATTACGATAACTTTCTTCTGCCTCTTCAAATCGCCTTGTATCAATAAATGAGTTTCCTAAGTTACAATGGGCGGCCGCATCATTTGGATCCAACTCTATCACTTTTCTATTGAATTTTATTACATCTCGTATTCTGTTTTTTTTCTGCGCAACCTCTGCGAGAACTTTCCACCCAAATGGGTGATTAGTGAAAGTTCTTGTAAGGTTTAGTGCAATTTTTTGAGCAACATTATATTGTTGGTTTTGGACAAGGTTTAATAAATAATTTAATTGTTTATCTGGTGGGTCTTCAGCATCAATACCTAATTTTTTATATTCTTTCTCTTTTATCCATTCAACAAGCGTCATCCCTTCTCTTTCTGCCCTTTTGCTTTCATATGCTAATTTGCCGGGCTGCATAGAGGATATGATTTTTTGTATATTTTTTTCTAATTCCTGAGACATCATTTATTTCCTCGAACTTTTACGTCTGCTGAACTGCCCAGGCTCCTGGAATATCGTGATGTTTAGAGTCCTTTTACGATATGGCAGGCCTAATGAGTTTACAAATACTTGTTGTATCGGATCCAATTGTTGGGCCTCATTTAGGACTGTTAGTACTAGACGCTACTCGTTCTCCAGTTGGAAATCTTCGCGAGATTTTAGCTGCCGTGATGTTAGCTCCAGTATGTCGTCTCAATAGACTTCCTGCGAGTTCACGTGATGGCCGGCTTGCGTCCGGAAGGGGTGACGGATGCCCCCTTTTATGACACCTACGAAAGGAATCTCTCCTACGCCGCAGACGAAGTAGCAAAACCCGGCCGCAAAATCGTTATCGAGCCGGTAAAAACCCGCGACCTACCTGGTTTTTTTAAAGCGCCAAGCTGGCGCGCACAGAGTGATCGAGGCGATTGCTAAGCACAATCTACTGGTGCAGATGGATTTGTATCATTTGCAAATCGTTAAAGGCGACTTGGCAGGGAAAATACACCAATACATAAAAACACTGACCATTTTCAAATAGCCGGCGTCCCTGGACACCATGAACCGGGTATCGGTGAGATTAACTATCCCTATCTCTTCGACTTAATCTACGAATTGGGTTTTGACGGCTGAATCGGCTGCGAATATCGGCCGGAGTGCGAAACTACCGCCAGCCTAGGTTGGGCGAAAGGATATCTCGGCTAAGACCAAGGACGCCAGGATCCTCGCCATTATCATGTCAGATGGCCACGATCCGAGTTAATTCGGATAGTTGGGACATCCCTTGAGGCAGGCAGCGGCGCTCGACCGAATGGCCACCAAAGGAATTTGTTTTTCGACCGCCCATACACCGTGCCCGATCTGTGTGACGGCGCGCGCATCCTTCGCCACCGGCCAGCATGTCCATGAGATCAAACAATGGGACAATGCCCAAGCCTATGCCGGTAGCATCCCGGGGAGGGCACAGTATCTATGCGGCGCCGGGCGGCCGGTCAAAGCGATCGGCAAGATGCACTACCACAAGTTCGAAGATCCGCTCGGCTACGACCGCATCGCGCTGAACCAGTATCGCGCCTTCGCATTGCAGACGGGCAGTTTTATGATCCGAAAAGGCCGCTTCAAGTACCACTACTACGTCGGATATTTGCCTGAGCTCTTCGATCTCAACGACGATCCGGTAGTGCGTCACGACCCTGGCGGATGATCCCCGTTACGCGGAGACGCTTCGTGACATTGAAGCGGTGCTGCGCGCCCGCCTCGGTCCGGAAAAAATGGGCGCCTTCGCTAAAGCCGCGCAGGCCATAATCATCAAGCGTCACGGCGGGCCCGAAAAAGCGAAGAATGTCGGCGCGCCGGGAACGACCCCGTTGCCGGGTAACGCTCAAGAGTAACCAGCGTTATTCCTTGCCCGGCTCAAAATCCTCAGGCGGTATCGCGATCAACAGGCTGCAAGGCAGGCGGTCGATCAGGTTCTTACCAATGCGCTTGCGCCACCACCGGTCGAGACCACCAAGCCGTCGCGTGCCAATCACCACGAGGTCCGCTTCAAAATCGCGCGCGGCGTTCTCGATTTCGTCCACTGGATCCCCGTAGCCGATGCTGCCGGTACACTCCACGTGCCGGCGCTCGCGGATACGCTCAACGCCCTCATCCAACAGCTTCATGACCTCCGAGTGCTCCTCACTGACCACTTCAGAAGTGTTGACACCACCCGCCATCGGCATCGCCGCGGAGGATCGGATAACCGCCAGAAGATGCACTTCGGCATTGGTGATCTCCGCAAGTTCCGTGCCTTGACGCAAGGCGCGCCTATACTCCGGGCTGCCGTCATAGGCCATCAGAATTTTCTTATACATAGCGTTATCTCCCTCGCGTTTGACTGAGTATCCATGCCGGTATTAGGGCAAGCAAGTAAACGATCGCGAGAATCCAGAAACCGTCTTGGAACGCCCGGGTGATGCCCTGGGCATAGACCACCTCGCCAAGAAAGTGCAGAGCTCCCGGCTCCTGCAGGGCCTCCGCAACGCCGGCTTCATTCAACAGTCGTGTCACATTTTCGAGCAATTCGTGGCTCGCTGCGTTGGCCGGGTTCTGCGTCGCGGCGAGAGCGTCATTGTGATAATAAGTGCGCTGATCAACAAAGACGACCCAGGCATTCGTGCCGAGCGCGCCGCCGGTCTGCCGCACAAAATTCACCGTGCCCGCGCCGCCATTTAATTTCTCTGGCGGCAACGAGCCGAGCGCCGTATTCATGATGAAGGGTTGGACGAAGGTCGTCCCGAAACGCCCGATAGCGCCAAAGAAAATCACCAGCAGGAATGGTGTATTCACGTCAGCCCAGGCCATCGGCAGGGTGCCGATGGCGAGAATGAAGAGCCCGAACATCATCGCTTTCCCGGGCTCCAGCTTGTCGGCGAGATGGCCGGTGAACGGCACCATGCACACTGCGAGCAACATGCCCGGCAGTAGACTGAGACCGGCATCGAGCGGCGTCAGCCCCTGCACCAGCTGGGTGAAGACAGGGAATGAATAGGTCGTCGTGAAGTTTCCAATACCTGAGAAGAAGGTCACGAACAGGACAATCACAAAGTGCTTGTTCTCGAATAGCGAGATATCCACCAGCGTTGCCCCGGACCGGCGCTGGCTCTTGACGAAACCAATCCCGGTGGCCGTCCCCAGCAGAATCAATCCGATGATGTAGTCAGATCCCCAGCCCTTGCGGGGGCCGTCGGTCAGGATCGTCATGATGCAGAACAGCGTCACGGCAATCAGCGTGAAGCCGATCCAATCAAAAGGCTGTTTAGCGTCTTGGCGCACGGACGGCAGGAATATCAGGCCCAGCGGCAACGCGAGCAAGACCATCGGAAGCGGTAGCCAGAAAATGTAGCGCCAGCTCAGGACCTCTAGTGCCAGTCCACCGACGGGCGGGCCCATCGCGACAGCGAGGACCAGTCCCATGGAATAAACACCCATTGCAAACCCACGCCTGTCCTGCGGAAAGACCTGGAATACGGTGACCATGACAAGCGGCTGTATGACCCCGGTCGCCGCGCCCTGCATGACCCGGCCGGCGACAAGCATGTCGAAACTTTCCGCAAACCCTGCCACGAAACTGCCGATGGTGAAGAGTATTAGGGTGAGTACGAACCCGTAGCGCTGGCCGAAGACCACCACCACCCATGCATTCAGCAGTTGGCAGGTTGTCATGGCGACGTTGAACGCCGTCGCGAGAAGTTGCGCCCGGTCCTGGCCGACGCCATAGGCGCCCATGACGTCGGGCACAGCGACGTTCACGATCGTTCCGGACAGGACCATGATGAAGGAGGCGCTCATGCCGGAAAGCGTCACGAAAACACGGTACGGTGTGCCGAAGCGACCGAATAGATCGTCGACGGTCTCAGTAGGTAACGCCATTCTAGCGACGGTCCTTGCCCTTCACCCGCCGACCTAACATCCATGCGGGCCATATCCCAATCAGATAGGCCGCCACCAGCACCCAGAAACCATCCTGAAAACCCAAGGTCGCCCCCTGGGCATGCACAACCTGTCCGAGATAGTGCAGCGCGCCCGATTGCTGGATCGGTTCGGAGACACCGCCCTCTCGCAATATCTGCCCAACATTATCGAGCAACTCGCGGCTAGCGGCATTATCCGAACTCTGCGTCGTGGTGAGGATCTCGCTATGGTAGTGGGTCCGCATCTCGAGAAAGACGACCCAGGCATTGATACCGAGCGACCCGCCAAGCTGGCGGATGAAGTTCATGGTCCCCGCACCAGAGTTCAGTTTTTCCGACGGTAGCGTTCGCAAGGCGACAGTGATGATGAATGGCTGCGTCAGACTAACCCCGAGCCGGTTGACGATGCCGTATATGGCGATCGCCACAAAGGCCGTATTCACATCGGCGTCCGCCATCGGCACGGTGCCGATGGCAAACAGAATCAGTCCTGCAATGATAGCGTAATGGGCGCTGATCTTGTCGGCCAGCCGCCCCATGAACGGCAGCAGGGCAACCACAACGATACCGGACGGCAACAGCACCAAACCGGCATCGAGCGGCGTCATGCCCTGCACCAGTTGGCCGAAGACCGGGACGGCATATGCCATCGCGAAGTTGCCTAGGCCGAAGATGAAGGCCACCCCCATGGCCCATGTGAATTCCCGGTTGCGAAATAGGGCCAATTCCATCAATGGCGCGGGGCTTTTCAGCTGCGAATAGACAAAAGCGGCCGCCGAGAGGGCCGAGACCGTGAACAATCCGAGGATATAGTTCGATGACCATCCCTCGCGCTGACCGTCGGTCAGTCCCGTCATGAAGCAATAGAGCGTGATGACCATGAGCGCATAGCCGGTCCAGTCAAAGGGGCGGTTCGCCTCCTTACGGTCTGACGGCATCAGGAACATACCGGCTGCAAACGCCAGACCGACGATGGGCAACGGCGCTACGAATATGTAGCGCCAGTCGAGAATCTCCATCGCAAGGCCGCCGAAGACCGGCCCCATCGCGACAGCCAGCATCAACGCCATACTGTAGACGCCTGCCGCGAAGCCCCGCTTCTCCTGAGGGAAAACCTGAAATATCGTGACCAGGATCAAAGGCTGGATGATCCCCGAGGCAATTCCCTGCAGCACACGACCGAAGACGATCATGCTGAAGTCCTGGGAAAACCCGCCGATAATGCTGCCGACAGTGTAGATGATTAGCGCGGCGGCGAAGCCATAGCGTTGTCCGAGAACAGCGACCACCCAGGCATTCAGAAGCTGGCTTGCCGTCATTGAGACATTGAAAGCCGTCGCCATCAGCTGCGCCTGATCCTGACCGATGCCGAACGCGCCCATGACATCCGGTACGGCCACATTCACAATCGTGCTGGACACCACCATGATGAACGACGCCATCATACCAGCCCCCATAACGAGGGGCACGTAAGCGCGGCCGAACCGGGCGAAAAGATCCTCGACAGTCTCCGGCCTCATTGGAATGGCCTCCGGTGGCGCATCATTAGTGCCGGGACAATCGCGACCAGGAATCCGATGCACAGCACTAGGAAGCCGTCCCGAAACCCGAACGCACTGGCTTGCGCATGAACAACCTGGCCAAGGAAATGCAGCGCTCCCGATTGATACTCACCCGCCGCCAGGCCGATCTCTGTGAGAAGCCGCCGGACGCCTGCCAGCAATTCCATACTCGCCTGATTGGCCGAGCTTTGCGTCGCAGCGAGCGCATCGCTGTGAAACTGCGTGCGGATCTCCAGGAAGACGACCCAGACCGCGGTTCCGAGAGACGCGCCGAGCTGGCGGAAGAAGTTGAGTGTCCCAGCGCCAACCTCGAGCTTATCCGCAGGCAGGCTCGAGAGCGCCGTGCGAGTTACGAATGGCAAATTGACGCTCATTCCCAACCGCATGAAGACGACGAACAACACAATATGGAAGAAAGGAGTGTTAGTATCAGCGATCGCCATGGGAAATGTTCCCGCCGCGAACAGCAAGAGGCCGACAACAATACCCAACCTGGGCGATACAGTATCCGCTAATCGGCCGATCGCCGGGAGCAAACAAACGACAATTAGCGAGGCCGGCAGCATGAGCAGTCCAGCATCGAGCGGCGTAAGGCCTTGGACGATCTGCGCGAATACCGGAACCGCGTAAATCGTGCCGAAATTGCCCATACCGACGGCAAACCCAACCATGGCGGATGACAGGAAATCGCGATAGCGAAAAAGCCCCAAGTCGAGCAGACTTGTCGCCCTAGAAAGCTGCAGGAAAACAAACAACCCAGCCGAACAAACCGCGCCCGCAAAAAGCGCTACGATGAAATCCGAGGACCAACCCCGACGCTGGCCTTCTGCGAGCCCCGTCATGACACAATAAAGCGCGACAATCAGGATGGCATATCCCAGCCAATCGAATTTCGGCAGGTTGTCCGCCGTTTCCGTCGGCAACACCAAAAGCCCCGCGACAAAGGCGATTGCCACCAAGGGTAAGGGGGCGGCGAATATATAACGCCACCCAAAGAGCTCGACGACCGCGCCGCCAAGGGCTGGGCCAACACCGATCGCCAGGACAAGCCCCGCCGCGTATATGCCCATCGCAGTACCGCGGCGCTCCTTTGGAAACGCCTGAAAAATAGCGAGCATCGTCTGGGTCTGTATCAGTCCGGCGGCGATCCCTTGGACAACCCGCGCGAAGACGACCACGCCGAATTCATCCGCCGCCGCACCCATGATGCTTGCACCGACAAACAACAGAAGATTGAGGGCGAAGGCGCGCCGCTGTCCGATCACAGCGACGACCCAAAAGTTCAGAAGCTGGCTGGTGGTCATAGCGATATAAAAAGCTGTAGCCATGAGTTGCGCCTTGTCCTGCCCGACGCCAAACGTGCCCATCACATGGGGAACCGCGATGCCGATACTTGTTCCAGCAACTAACATCGTAAAAGAGGCGAGCGCCGCGGTTGCCGTCAGCAGCGGGAGATACGCCTCGCCAAAACGCGAGGCCAACGCGCGGTCATCTTCCCTATCGGTCATCGCGACGCTTTCCGCCAAGCAACCAAGCTGGGAACATCGCGAATAGAAAGCTGATCGCCAAGACCAGGAAACCGTCTTGGAAGCCGATCGTATTGGCCTGTGCGTGAACGACCTGTCCCAGATAATGAAGCGCCCCTGATTCGTGAACGGACACGGGCACACCAGCCTCGCCCAGGAGACGGCCGACCCCGGTGATGAGTTCGCGGCTCGAGGCGTTGTCCGCACTCTGGGTCGTGGCGAGGATATCACTATGGTAATGGGTTCGAACTTCGAGAAACACGACCCAGGCATTCAGGCCAAGCGAACCGCCGAGTTGGCGACAAAAATTGATCGTCCCCCCCCCCGTATTCAACTGTTCCGGTTTTAACGTGCGCAGCGCGGTGTTCATAATGAACGGCATGGTGAAGCACATACCGCCCCGCCCGATGACTGAGAACAGAACGAGATGGAAATACGGCGTATTGGCATCCGCGCTCGCCATAGGCAAAGTCCCGAGCGCAAAGAGGGCCAGACCTGCCAAGATCCCGGCGCGCGGCGAAATCACATCGGCCATGCGACCGGTAAACGGCAAAGCCAAAAAAACCACAATTGCGGCCGGCAGCATCATATTGCCTGCGTCAAGCGCCGTTTGACCCTGCACCAACTGACCGAACACAGGTACGGCGTACGCGGTTCCAAAGTTTCCCATACCAAAAGTGAATGCGATCATCGCACAGAGGGCGAAGTTCCTGTTCCGGAAAAGCGATACATCAATCAACGTCTCGCCGCCACGGGCCTGCCAAAGAACGAAACCCGCTCCTGCTGTAACGGCGATCATCGCGTAGCCCGTAGTATAGTTCGACACCCAACCTTCCCGCTGACCGTCAGTCAGCGCCGTCATGCAGCAGAACAATGCCACGTTTATGAGCGCGTAACCCATCCAGTCGAATGCCTGTCCGCCGGGCTTCCGAACCGAGGGCATGAACACGATCCCCATGCCGAGCGCCAGGAAAACCAACGGTACAGGCGCCAAAAAAATGTAGCGCCAGTCAAGCAGCTCAATGGCGATGCCGCCGAGCACCGGGCCGAGACCGACCGCCAGGGTCAGACCCATTCCGTAGATGCCCATCGCGAAGCCGCGCTTGTCCTCCGGAAACACCTGGAAAATCGTCACCATGATCAAAGGTTGGATGCAGCCTGCAGCTGCTCCCTGCAGTACTCTGCCGAAGACGATCATGCCGAACTCATCGGCGAATCCGCCGATGAAACTGCCGGCGGCGAACATGATCAACGTCCCCATGAAACCATAGCGTTGGCCGAATACGGCGACGACCCATGCATTCAGCAACTGGCTCGTCACCATGGCGACATTGAATGCCGTCGCCATGAGTTGAGCCTGATCCTGACCGATACCGAACGCGCCCATGACGTCCGGAATGGAGACGTTAACGATCGTACTGGAGACCACCATCACGAAGGAGGCGGTCATGCCCGCCGCCGTCACGAGAAACCGATACGAGTTGCCGTAGCGCAGGAAGAGGTCGTCGACCGATTCCGCCGCGGCAGCCATCGAACTAGCGTCTCACAGCTTGCGCGCGACCGAGAACCCAAGCCGGAATCATGGCTGCGAGAAATACGCAGGCGATAATGACGAACCCGTCCTGAAAGCCAAAGGTACTCGCCTGCGCGTGCACGACCTGCCCCAAATAATGCAGGGCACCGGATTTATGTATCGATTCCGGAACGCCGGCCGAGTTCAAAATGCTCGCGACGCCTGCGAGCAGTTCAGAGCTGGCGGCATTCCCAGAGACCTGGGTCGTTGCGAGCGCGTCGCTGTGAAATTGTGTGCGCAGCGCTAGCAGGACGACATAGAAATTGGTGCCAAGCGACCCGCCGAGCTGGCGAATGAAATTAACCGCACCACCGCCAGTGTTGAGACGTTCTGGCGGCAACGACTTGAGCGCCGAACTCATCACCGACGGCATGATGAAACTCATGCCGAAACGGCTGACCATCGCAAAGAAGGCGACGTTCCAGTAAGGCGTGTTGGCATCCGCGCTGCCAAGAAAAGCCGTGCCGAGAAAGAAGAAAAAGAGGCCGCACATGATGATGTAGTGCGGCTTTCCGCGATCCGCGAGACGGCCCGTGAACGGGAGCGCGAAGGCCACGATCAGGCCGGCCGGCATCATCAAGGCTCCGGCCGCGGTTGCCGAAAGACCTTGGACCAGTTGCCCGAAAACAGGGACGGCGTAGGTCGTCGCAAAATTACCCATGCCGAAGACGAAGGCAATGAGACAAGCCGACGCGAAAGCGGGAATGCGAAACAGAGAGAGGTCCAACAGCGGGTCCTCGGCCTTCGTCTGTGACCATAGGAAACCGATTGTGCCGATGGCAGCCACGGTTAGGAGACCCATGATCCGATCAGAGAACCACCCGTATTTTTGACCATTGGACAACGCACTGACGACGCAGAACAGCGTGATGCAGATCAGGAGATATCCCAGCCAATCGAATTTCGGTCGTTCCTTGTCACGAACCGACGGCATGAAGACCAGACCGAGCGCGAAAGCGATTGTGATCAACGGCAAGGGCACGAAGAAAATGTACCGCCAACTCAGACTATCGATCGTGATGCCGCCGACAGTGGGCCCGAGCGCCAGGGCCATCACCATGCTCATGCCGTAAATGCCCATCGCGAACCCGCGGCGATCGGCCGGAAAGACCTGGAAGAACGTCACCATGACGAGCGGCTGGATAATTCCGGATGACATCCCCTGCAGAACACGACCGAAGACGATCATCGAGAACTCGCTGCTCGATGCGCAGATGAGGCTGCCGGTCGCGAAAAGTAGCAAGGTCGCGCAGAAGCCGACCCGCTGGCCGACC
>DJKK01000316.1 GCA_002434595.1 Alphaproteobacteria bacterium UBA6544
AACCTGCGATTGCTCAACGATGCGTATTGCAATTTTGACAACGGGTGCGGTACGTCGGCGATTCTTCGTCGAAAGCCTACAACGTGAATTCGATGTCGACCGTGTCTTCATCGAAACCCGCGATCCGAAACCGCCGGTCCCTACGGATCATTCAATGGATGAAGCCCGGAAATCGCGCGAGCGTGACTACTGGTATGGTGGTTCGCCGCCGGATTTTAAGGACATCGCCGACATACAAACATTCGAAAGCTTGAACGATAGTGCGGCAATCTCCGCGTTAGGCGCGATTGAAGCTGACGTGACATTGGTCTACGGCACGGGATTGCTAGGTAAAACGATACTCGTGCAATGCGGTGACACGTGTCTGAACTTCCACAATGGCGATCCTGAAGAATACCGAGGACTGGATTGCCATCTCTGGCCCCTTTATCACAGGGACTTTGCGGCCCTTAAGATGACGCTGCATTGGGTTGAGCCAACATTGGATACCGGTGCGATCGTCGATCGTCAGCCACTTCCCTTGTCCAAAGATATGCCGCTGTCTGATTTGCGCCGTGTCGCGACGGAACTGGCCGCCGAAATGGCCATTTCGGCGCTTCGTGAGTACGCTGAGAAAGGCGAAATATCGTCCACACCACAGCGCCAGCGCGGCCGGTACTACTCAAACATGCCAGCAGTTTTGAAGGATATTTGCGTTCGTAATTTCGAGCGCCATACGGCGGCGCTTTGATTATTTGTACGGATCGGCCGCGTCGCGGAGGCCATCTCCAAGAAAACTGAAGGCGAGGATCACTAGGATGACCGGTGCAACTGGTAGAATCAGCCAAGGATAAAGCGCTACAACACTGATGTTCTGCGCTTCGTTTAGCAAAATGCCCCAGCTGGTAATCGGTGGCCGCAGACCTAGGCCAAGGAAGGAGAGCGCGGTTTCACCCAGAATCATTGTTGGGATCGAAAGCGTAGCCGAGGCAATGAGATGGCTCATAAACCCGGGCATCAGGTGTCGGCCGATAATCCGTTTCGGTTTCGCCCCCATAAGTTGGGCAGCTAGGCAATAGTCCTCCTCGCGCAAGGCCAGCAATTTTGAACGCACTGCGCGGGCAAGACCCGTCCAATCCAACATCGCGAGGATCACGGTAATGCCGAAATAAATCAGTAGTGGGCTCCAGGTTACGGGCAATACTGCCGAGAGCGCCATCCATAGTGGAATTTGTGGGAACGATTGCAGGATCTCGATGATTCGCTGAACGACCAGATCGATAACGCCGCCGTAGTAACCAGCGATGCCGCCAATCACCATTCCAAGCACGAAACTCATCATGATGCCGATAAGGCCGATTGTTAGTGAAATACGCGCACCATAAAGAATGCGCGAGAGGATATCGCGACCGAGCCGATCGGTTCCGAGGAGAAAGAGGGTGCCGCCTTCCTCGATGCAGAAAAAGTGTAGATCGCCTGTCCCCAAGCCCCAGAAATCGTACTCGTCACCGCGGCAGAAGAAGTTGACACGGTAAATCTTCGACGTGTCTTCGGTATATTCCCGACGTAGGTTCCGCAGGTTCAGCTTGTAGTGTGTTCCGTATACGAACGGTCCGATAAATGCGCCTTCATGGAATATATGTACCGATTGTGGCGGCGAGTAGATCGCGTTGATGTTCCGGGAGTGCAAATTATAGGGCGCCAGAAACTCGCTGATCAGTATTGAACCGTACATGAGCAGCAGGAAGCCGCCGGATATCAGGGCCAAACGGTGCCGGATAAACTTCCACCACATGAGCTGCCACTGAGATGCTAGATAGTAGCGTTCCTGTTCTGGCGGTAGCGCCTCGATTGAACGCGGATCGAATGGTGCCTTGGAGACGTAGTGATCGAGTTGTCGATCATTGCCGGTCTCGATACTCATTTGGCGACTCCTCCCGCGAGACGAATTCGAGGATCAAGCCAAGCGAGTAAGATGTCGGAAAGTAATACGCCGACCACCGTGAGTGAAGCGAGGAACATTAGGAAGGAGCCGGCGAGATACATGTCCTGGCTTTGCAACGCGGCGATCAAGACAGGGCCTGTTGTCGGCAGGGAGAGTACGACGGCGACCAGTTCCGCTCCGGAAATAATGTTCGGGAGCAGGCTACCGATATCGGCAATAAAGAAATTGATCGCATTACGCAGCGGATATTTCAGCAGCATTCGCAATGGCGGCAAGCCCTTGGCACGCGCGGTCGTCACGTATTGCTTTTGCAGCTCATCCAGCATGTTGGCGCGCAGCCGACGTATCATGCCCGCTGTGCCGGAGGTACCGATCACAACGACCGGAATCCAAAGATGCTCCAAGACTGACATCGCTTTGTCCCAGCTCCAAGGTTGATCGATGTAGTCAGGATCCATCAAACCACCGATCGATGTACCGAATATGACATTCGCGAAGTACAGCATGATCAGGGCTAGCAGAAAATTCGGTGTCGCGAGACCAAGCAGACCGATAAATGTAAGCCCGTAGTCGCCCCAACTGTACTGATGCGTTGCGGAATACAGGCCAATTGGGAAAGCGATGATCCATGTGAAGATGATGGTGACTGTTGACACCAGAATCGTCAGGAAAAGCCTGTCTCCCACGACATCTGAGACTGGAAGCCTGTATTCGAAGGAAAAGCCGAAATCGCCTACGACCATGCCGGTAACCCACTCCCAATAGCGAGTTAGCACCGGTTTATCGAATCCGTACTGCTCGCGCAGGAATTCTATATGTTTCTGGTCGACTGTTTCACCTTGCGCCTGCAACTCTGAAACGTAACTTTCCAGATAGTCGCCGGGTGGCAGCTCAATGATCAGGAAAACGATAAGGCTGATCGCTAGCAGTGTCGGGATCATAATGAAAAAACGGCGTACAAGGTAACCGAGCATCAGCCCTCGACCTCGCTGACAAGAAGCGTTTTACCCCGCATTTCATTCACGACCTGCCGCCCTTTTCTTCCGTGAGCCAGAAGGTCGCTGGCTTGTAGATTCCGAAATAAGCGCCCGGATGCCAATTATAGACGCCCTCAGCTGGAATGTTTCGCAATTTGTTGCTGATAACGACCGGCTGCATGGTACCGTTGACAAGCCCGATGACGAAAACGTTGTCGGCGTGAATTTGTAGCACCTCGTGCCATATCTTGGATTTTTCAGAGGCGGATGTCGCGTTTGTCCATTCTTCATTCAGCCTGATAAGACGCTTTGCCGGCTTGAGCTCCGGCATTTCGCCAGATTTTCCGCCAGATTGCACATAGTGCCCCCAGCGTGGCCACTGTAATTGCAACCTGTTGGAGGGACTGAATTCGCTCGGGCTCATCAAGGCGGTTGGGATTCCATTGGATACCCCGGACCATATCGACATGATCGTATCGCCCGAATAAATCCGCTGCCGGAAGACTTCTCGCTGTGAAGGTTTGCTCAGGAGCTTGATTCCCACTTGCCGCCATCCATCGCGCACCAGTTCCAGAACGTCCGTCTGCTCTGTACTCTCACCCGCCGTTTCGACAGTTATCACTGCAGGACGGCCATCCGGTAGAAGGCGCAGGCCATCTTCGTCACGCTCGGTCAGGCCAACCTCATCAAGGAGTTTGTTGGCCTGTGACAGATCAAAAGCTGTCCACGCTGTGCGGTATGCGTCCTTGTAGAGCGGACTCTTCCGCAGGACTGTGTCTTGGCTCTCTTGTGCCAGTCCGTAGTAGATGACCTGGTTGATCTCAGCACGGTGAATCGCGATGGAGAGGGCACGCCGGAAACGGACATCCTGAAAAAGGTCACGCCAAACTTCGTCCCTGGCGTTCAGGTTGGGGAAAAGAGCGATCTGCGAACCGCGCGCTTTCTTCCAAAGTCGGACGGAGAAATCGTAACGTTTCTCGCTCTCTTTGAGGAATGTAAAATGGTCAAATCGAAGATAGCGCGCCTGTAGGTCCGCCTCTCCGGAGCCTGTCCGGGCCGGTACCATGTTCGTGGCGCCATGATTGAGCACCACATTGTCAATATAAGGCAATTGGCGCCCGTTTTTATCTACTCGGTGATAAAAGGGATTGCGTTTGAAGATGAAGCGTTCAGAGGGCGGTTTGGTTGAATTGTGCCAGGGCTGCAGCGTCGGGCGCGCCGGATTGTCCATTCGATACCATCGGTCGCGGTCGGCATGGAGATTCGCCCAGTTTCGTTTGTTCTCTTTGCGCGCCGCCGCGTTGAGTTTCGCTTCGTCTCCATATTTTGCATGAAACTGCTTCAAATAATGTGCAGGCCTGTAGAGAAGCAGTGGACGTGGCCGCGCGATCCAAGGTACGAAATTGGGGTTAGGTGCAGACCATGTGTATCGAACGGTGGTCTCGTCGAGAACCTCGAAAGTTGGTCCTTTGCCTTGTACCAATAGCGCCTGGGGCAGTCCTTTGCTGGAGATGTCAGTGTTGGTGGCAATGTCCTCCCAGTAATACCGGAAGTCTTCAGTGGTGAATGGATGTCCGTCGGACCATTTGTGGCCCTTGCGAAGCCTAAAGGTAAAGATGCGCTGATCCTGAACGTCGAAATCCGCCAGAAGGTCGGAAACGAAATTCAAATTTTCGTCGTATGAGATCAACCGCGCATAGCCATACACCATCATAATCTTGGTGTCTTTCTGCTTCCCCATCAGAAGATTCAGCTTGCCACCATGCCGTCCCAACGATTTCCCGTGTTTCTCTAAAACGGCGATGTTTGCCTGTGCCGGAACGCGGGCGGCGACTGGTGGCAAAGTTCCGGCCTTTACGGCGGCTTCAAGCAAAGGTGTCTCTACGAGGACCGGTTGCCCGCCCGCGGGAAAGGCTGCAGTCCCTGCTAGGGCGGCCGCAAGAAATAATGCGCTGCGCCTCATTTATAGTTCTCCATCGAAACATCCGTCTCGGCGAGAACGAAATGACCATCGCCGAGGTCATGCATCCGAACCGAATTCGAATCCTGGAACGCGAAGGGTTTCGGCCATGCGCTCGGATCGGAGATGCCACCGCTGCCGAAAGAATCAAAATCAAGCTTTCGGTCAAGGTCGGGATAGGGAACGGCCGCCATTAGAGAGCGCGTGTAGTGGTGGACAGGGTTTCTGAAGAGCGCTTCGCGTGGTGCGATCTCCACAATCTGACCTCGGCACATAACGGCGATCCGATCCGCCACGTAGTCTACGACAGCAAGATTGTGAGAGATGAAAAGGTATGTAAGCCCCAGCTCTTCCTGCATATCTTTAAAAAGGTTGAGAATTTGCGCTTGGATCGAGACATCAAGTGCAGAGACGGGCTCGTCGCAGATCAGCAGGTCCGGCTTCAATGCGAGAGCTCGCGCGATACCGATTCGCTGACGTTGACCGCCCGAGAAACTATGCGGATATCGGCTGAGGAAGCGTGGATCAAGGCCGACTAGGCGCATTAATTCCTGGACGATTTCTCTTTGCCGGGCAACGTCACCCATGTCATGGATGATCAGTGGTTCACGGATAATGTCGAATACTGTCATGCGCGGATTGAGTGAGCCGAATGGATCCTGAAAGACCATTTGGATCCTGCGCCGAAAAGCGAGCATATCGTCGCCTTCCAACTTAAAAATATCTATCGGGGTGCCGCGGTCGTTAAAGACAATTTTACCCTCGTCGGGTGTTATGCCACGCATCACCAGCTTGCTGACGGATGTCTTGCCGCTGCCGCTCTCTCCGACGAGACCGAAACACTCGCCACGATTAATTTGAAAACTTACACCATTGACCGCAGCGACAGTTACCTGCTCGCCGGAACTGAAAATTCCCCCTTTGCGCGTGGTATATCGTTTCACGACGTTCCGTACGTCGAGTAGCGGGCCGGCCTTATCTGCGTCTTCCGGCCAGGGTTCTTTCTCCGCTGCGGTTGCGCCCGATTGATGCTCGATTTCACGAAGCGGAACAAGGCGTTGGCCTAGTTTCATGTCGAAATGGGGGACGGCATTCATCAAGCCTTTGAGGTAAGGATGTTGCGGATTCTCGTAAATATCCTGAACGGCGCCACGCTCCATGATCTCGCCGTGGTACATCACGACAACTTCCTCGGCAACATTGGCAACGACGCCGAGATCATGCGTGATCATCAGGACGGCCATACCGAGCTCGTGCTGCAGGTTTCGGATCAATTTCAGAATTTGCGCTTGGATTGAGACATCGAGGGCGGTGGTCGGTTCATCAGCGATCAGCAACGCAGGATGGCAAACCAGGGCCATGGCAATCATGACACGTTGACGGAGACCACCCGACAACTCAAAGGGATACATCCGGAGTGCGCCGGTCGGATTCGGAAATCCGACAAGTCCGAGAATTTCGGCAATCAGCCGTGTACCTTCGGCCTTGCTGACGTCGCGATGAAGATGAAGTGCTTCACCTATCTGATCACCAATGGTGTGCAACTGCGATAGAGAGGTCATTGGTTCTTGAAAGATAATCGAAATGCGCCCGCCCCGAATCTCGCGTATTCTCGCGCTATCTTGCGGGATTTTTGCAATATCGATGATCTCTCCCGCCTTCTCGGGATCCGCGAAGAGTAATTCACCGCCGGTGATCTCGCCGACGCTTGGTAGAATGCCCATAATACATTGAGAAATTACCGATTTGCCGGACCCGGACTCTCCGACAAGAGCAACTGTCGATCCCTGCCGAATCGTAAAATTGACGCCTTTTACAGCGTCAACAGTGCCCCCATGGACGCGGAATTTGACCCGCAAGTCCCTGACATTTAGCAAGTCAGTCAACGGCTCGCTCCCAGCCCCCACCCGGTCAAAACCACCCTAGATATCGCAGTCCAACGAAATTCGGCGGTCGGTTTGTCCTGTGAACGCGTCGCAACCGATCCCGTGCCACGATCGACCATCCTTTAGCATGCCGAGTCGTTTTCGACCAATGCTGAAATCAGCAAATTTTCCGGTGCCGTCAGGGCTCCTGACATGGCGGGCGAGAGTTGGCGTGTTTGCTCGCCATCCACGGTTGATTATTTGCGCCGTCCTACAGCTTCCGGGCCGTCGGTTTGGGCTGGAACATGTTGGAATACAACATTTTCCTCGGTAACTTCGACGATGTAGCAACCCGGATTCGCCACTACCGCGAAATGATACCGGCGTGTCGGATCGGCGTGCATAGATAGGCAGGATTTCGGGCGCATTCGCATGAGCCGCGTGCAGCCGTAGGCAAACGGCAGTTCGTGCAACAAGCATTCAAAGACGGTGCCCCGGAAAGGTTCCGAGACATCGCTATAGTCGGCTTCTTCGACGCCATCAAGAATCCAGCCAACCGCGTCATCTATCGGATCTTTGACGCCGGGACGCCCGGTGACGCCGATCTGATTATCCTTGCCAAACAACGGCATAACGCGCTCAAACGTCTCGAGTATTTCCGACAGATCGGCGGTCGTGTCCGTCGCACGGATCATTCAATTCTCCCGTTTCGCCGATGTTTGCGGCGACGACGTCTAAAGGTGCAAGCATCGATCGTACAAGCCCAGCGCTAGCGGCGGGCGCTTTGCGATGAAACGGGTATCTTCGATACTTTTTGTCCTTTTTATGTCGGTTTTTTAACACCTTGACCGTCCCTACCTTGCCTTAGAGCCAATTGCCTAGGATTTGGTGGACGGTTGCGGCAGGAGCGCCTTGTTATGTTCGCTCACAAGGGAGCCGATCGGCTCTCGCTATTCATCAGAAACAGACGAAAGACATGCTCATCGTGTCGAGGAACATGATGAGATACGAATCTGCCACATGTTGGAATAAATAGCGGCCCGCGGCACGTGCCTGGTCAGATATGGCCATCAGGAGCACTACGACGAGTAGCGTGCCGGCAACTGCTGACTCAGGCGTCCTTAATTTGAGAATTAACCACATCATGGGTGAAGTTTCGCATGTTTCGCGGGCAACGGCAATTTGATCGCCGTGACAGTGTTTACGTCCGCTGGTAGTGTCCGGCAAGAGGAGTGAGACGATGGCGGAACGCCAACTTTCAGAGGCCGAGGCCAGTTTTGTTGCGGGACGCCTGGACGAGGTCGCTGAGATTTGTGGCGACTTGATAACCGCCAACCCCGATTGCCATCAGGCCTTCTACCTCCTCGGCCGGACGTGTATGTCGCTCGGCAAGTTCGACGAGGCGCGGGAAATGATCGAACAGGCGACGCGCATTCGCACGGATGCGGCGCCGTACCATGCGGAACTCGGAAATCTGCTGGCGTCTTCAGGTCAGCTCGACGCCGCGGCTGCTTCCTATCGGACCGCCATCACTCTTGCGCCAGATTTTGTCGACCCCCGGGTTAATCTTGGAGCGGCATTGCAGCTTCTCGACCGGAATGACGAAGCATTGGTTGTCTATCGGGAGGCGACCGAACTTGTGCCCGATGCGGCCGCCCTGCATTTCAATCTGGCTGTGGCATACACGAAGGCGGGTGATGATGCCGCGGCACTCGATGGATACCGCCGCGCCGTCGAACTCGAGCCCGAATGGGCCGACTTGCAACGAAGTTTCGGCATGGCTTTGCTCGTCGAGGGAAAAATCGGAGCAGCTGAAGCCGCATGTAGAAAAGCAGTCTCATTGGTGCCGGAGGATGCCGAGAATCAAGTTGCCTTGGCGCGCGTGTTGGTGGCTACTGGTGACAGCCGGGGTGCACTAGCCCTTTGCGACGCCTATTTGGCGTCACATTCCTTTCATGTCGCGGTTTCGGCGTGCCGCGCTTTGGTTCTCAACGAGGCAGGGTCGCGCGACGTGACGGCACGGTTGCTTGGCCTTGAAACTTATTTGCAGTTGCAGGGTATCGCGCCGCCGTTGGCGTTCGGATCGATTGCGGAATTTAATCAGGCATTGTCGCGAGAGACGATGGCGCAGTTTACTCCCGAATACGATCCGGCGCTTCGTGTGGTCGAAGGAGGGCGCCAATCGGGCGAGAGATTTGTCAATCCGGGTGTTGCCATTGCGCTGCTGATGGAGCGTATCGACGAAGCTGTACGAGAATTTGCGAGTGGGTTGGATACCTCGGACAGTCACCCGTTTCTCGCGCGCAAACCGCGGAAATGGCGATTGAAGGGCTACTCAACCGAACTTTCCCCAGACGGGCATATCCTCGCCAACATTCGTACTGAGGCTTGGATGAGCGGTCTTTATTTTGCAACTTCGGAAGGTGCGCCTGAGGTAACGCTTGGTGTGCCACCGGCTAGCTGGAATTTCGCGGCTGACCCAATTTCGCGAACTCTGTACCCCGAGGCCGGCGAGATTCTCCTTTATCCAAGCCACGTTTACTGCGGCGTGAAGGCTGGAAATAACGAAGGGTGTTTGCTGTACGCTTTTCAAATCGTCAGGGAGTAGGACTGATGGATAAAGAATTGCCGGCGGCCGTGCCGACGGTTCAATTGGACAACGAACGGATGCGGGTTACGGAATGGCGGTTTGCACCGGGCGCTGCTACCGGCTGGCACCGCCACGAGCACGACTATGTGGTTGTGCCGATGACGACCGGGCGGTTGTTGTTGAAGGAACCGGAGGGCGAAAGATATGCCGAATTGACAGCGGGTGTCTCATACGGACGGGAAGTCGGTGTGGAGCATAATGTAATCAATGCGAACGAGTCCGAGTTCGTATTCATCGAAGTTGAGATCAAGCGGTAGCGTTCGATTTGATGACGCACGCGATACGCGTAATCGCGGCGCGACTAATAAACGCGCGTAAATTTGTTTCCGGGGCGCTTGGCAAGCCTCTGTGTTGTCGGCATTTTGCGCTCAATCCGACCCACGGTAGTGGGTGTAGAGGGAAGGAAGCCAATGAAAATCGCCATTTTCAAGGAACGGCGGCCTCATGAGACGCGTGAAGGGGCTACAGCCGAGGCCGTCAAGAAATTTGCCGATTATCGTGTCGACGCTTGTATCGAGAAGGGCGCGGGACAAGGATCCAGTATCCTCGATTCGGAGTTCAAAGACGCGGGCGCGAACATCGCGTCATCGGCATCGGTCGCGCTTGATGGTGCGGATATCGTTTTAAAGGTCCA
>DJKK01000072.1:0-223 GCA_002434595.1 Alphaproteobacteria bacterium UBA6544
GTGGGCGGACATTGCGCCGCCAATAGACCGCAAGCAGCAGCCAGAGCAATAGGCCCTGTCCCGCCACGAGCGCCAGTCCCATCGGCGCTCCCAGCCAGTCCGCAAGAAATCCGGCATACAAGATGCCAAGGGGCATCGTGCCCACGCTAACTGCCAGCAACCCCATCACCCGACCGCGCACCTCGGGCGGTGCGACAGAAAGCAGGATGGTGCTTTGCATGGA
>DJKK01000072.1:622-10632 GCA_002434595.1 Alphaproteobacteria bacterium UBA6544
CCGCAAACAACAGGATACCCGACAAAAACAGGCAGGATCCACACACGAAAAACTTTCCGTATCGCGCGGGGCGTACCGTCATACCGACGAATATCGCGCCGATTAGCGCACCGAGCCCCTCCGAGGACGCCAAAATGCCGACTGAAAAAGCGCTCAACCCCAGCGTATCGCGCCCGATTACCGGCAAAACACTGGCAAAGGGAAAGCCAAACGCATTGACGATGACCGTAATTGACAAAACTCCGACCACAATCGGCTCGTTGCGGGCATACCGGCAACCTTCGACCAGATTGGCGAATACCTTTGGTGGCGGCCCGGCGGGTCGCGCCTGGTAATACGGCATCCGCAGGATCGCGTATGCCGCGCTCGCATAGAATACGGCACCCAGCAAATAGGCACCATGCAGCCCCATAAACTCCAACAAAAACCCACCAAGCGCCGGGCCCAGCATGCGTGTACCGTTATTGGTACCGGTATCGAATGCCATGGCCACACCGACCCGGTCCAGGCCGGCCGCATCACCAACCATCGCACGACGGGTGGAATAGTCCGTCGAGGTGAACACACCGCTCAGAAACGCACCAGCTCCGATATGCCACATCGACGCCGCCTCAAAGATAATCAGCACGCCGAGTATCACAGACGTGGCACTCATCGCGGCGAGGCCGACGAACTGGATGGACTTGCGACTTATCCGATCAGCAATTACGCCGAACCAGGCGCCGAAAAGAACCAGCGGCGCCCAACGAAGGAACAGGAAGACGGCGACGATGATGGCCGACCCTGTCAGGTCGAAGACGAAAACCCCCACAGCGAGGGACTCGAGCCACCGCATCGTGCTGGCAACCGCACCCGCATACCACAACCGCCCGAAGGTCGTCTCCAGGAAAAGGTCGCGAACGACCGCAGCCGTCGTTGTACGATCGGTCACGGTGGCCTCATTCTGCGTCGGAATGGCGACCCCGCACCACCGCTTGCTGCATACGCGATGTCATCAGCTCGAGACAACGGGACAATTTTCGCATGATCTCGATCGCAGAGATCTGATCCATATCGAACTGGAACTCGTTTCCGAAAACGGGTGCCGTGAAAGCCGGGCCAACCGGTCTTCAATCGCGCGATTCACGGTAAGTCTCGGCAGGTCCATATGCTGCGACGCGCTGCACCGCAAGATGTATCGGAAGATAGATTGCTCCATCGCTGCCAACCGCGCTCCGTCACTCCGAACCACCGCTCAGAGGAGCGGCGCGCGCCACCCCGGCAACGCTTCGGCGTTTAAACTAGCCTAGGGTTACAAGAGCGTAAACGCCTATGCCCGGCGAGGCATACCGCCTTCCGCACGATCCGCTTGCGTGTTGCCTTCTACCCCCCATGAAACCGTGCGATTGTTTCTTCTGGAGGCGCAGGCTGGCGAACTGCCCGTTGTTTCTGGTCACAGATTGAGTGTTGCGTCGATCGTCGACGGTCAGGTCACGGACTTAAGTAACGCCTCCATCAAACACGGAGGCTTTCGCATCAGCCATCCGTGCGTTATTGAATAATTCCACGAACCGGTGCGACATGGAGACCGCCGCACAGCGGAAGGTACTAACGGAGAACTCGATGGAACGGGCGGCGGCAGAAATCGCCAAGAGACTGGAACCCTTGCCGGCGAGACACCTTGCATGACGACGATAGCACTCATCAGACATGCCGCAACCGAATGGAACGAGGGTGGCCGGGTTCAGAGTATCACCGACGTTCCGCTGAGCAACGGCGGCCGGGAAACGGTCCGTTCCTGGCAAGCGCCTTTGCGTCTAAACGAGTTTCAATGGGTCTCAAGCCCACTTTCACGGGCGGTTGAAACGGCAACCATCCTCGCGGGAGCGCCCCCACACAGAACGGATCATCGCCTCGTGGAGATGGATTGGGCCGTCTGGGAAGGCATGACAATTGCCGAACTAAGGGCGGAAATTGGTCATCCGGGTGAGGCATGGCGCGTTGGCGGTTTGGATTTCAAGGCTCCGGGCGGCGAAAGCCAGAGAGACGTGCAAACCCGTCTTCTCTCCTTCTATCGTGAGGTGGCCGAGGCCCAACAGCCCACGGTCGTGGTTTGCCATCGGGGTGTTGTCCGAGCGACCTACTCGCTCGCCGCCGAGTGGGACCAAAAAACTCCCTGGCCTGACACTCTCGACGACAATTGCGTGCACTTATTTCGACTACAGCCGCATGGGCACCCGGAGATCGAGGAACTCAACGTTCCGCTTACGGCCGACTGAGCCCATGCTGCGCGTCCTATTTTAGGTGCAGCATCTCGCCATTGGCCATGATAGGCGCGCGGCGAACTGCTGTAATTCTCGCGGCGCTTGTCGCAACTGGGAATTCTGCATCCAAAAAGTTATAACCCTCCCATGTCACCACAGTGCGGCAATGAGACTTTCTGGACGGTCTTGGAGACTGAACTCGACCGTTGGACCGATGAAGACCGAGCCGCGACTTTATGGTGGCGCGATGACGACGCCATTGCAGAAACACCGGCGCTAAATCGTTTATTACGCTTGGCCGAAGGGACGCCGCTCGCGATCGCCGCGATTCCCACCCACACAAACCCGTCACTCCGGAAGGCTACGGCCCAGTTGAAGAATATCCGGATCCTGCAGCACGGATTTTCGCATACGAACCACGCTCCGGAAGGGCAGAAGAAGTCGGAGTTCGGTCCCCACCGCGTATTGGAAGTGATGGCAGCCGAGGCCGTGCAGGGCCGCGAGAAACTGTCTTCCATAGCGGAAGACAGTTTCTGTCCGATCTTCGTACCGCCCTGGAACCGCATCGATGCCGATTTCACAGCGCGGCTGCCGGACATTGGATTCACGGCGGTCTCTGTGTTCGGCACAGCGCAGGGTGCTGCACCTCCAGAACCGATCAATGTCCACATCGACCTCATCGATTGGCGCGGATCACGAAAATTCGTTGGGGAAGACGTTGCGCTGGGTGCCTTGATTGACCATCTAATCAAGCGTCGCACCGGCGTTTGCCCAGTAACTGAAGCAACAGGAATGATGACGCACCATTTGGACCATGATGAAGGCACTTGGCGGTTTGTCGAGCGCCTACTAGACGTGACGCAGACGCATCCGGCGGCACGCTGGATTTCCGTCGATACGCTGTTGGAGGATCGCTCATGAACGGATACCGCTACCCCGTATCCGCCCTACGCGGAGACTATCTCCGCGCCGGAACCGGCATGGTCTTCAGCGGTTTGTTCCTTTATGGCGCCAGTTCGGTACCCGTCATGTTCGTGATCGTCGGCTCAATCTTCCTGCTGTTCGCAGGATACGGGGTCAAGACCTGGTCGCGGCACACGACGATGATTCAATTAGAAGAAGGGGGACTGCGGGTCTTTGGGTTACGCCGCCGCACCATAAATTGGGAAGATATAAAGAGCGCCAAATTGCGGTTCTTTACGGTTAAAAGGGACCGCGATGCCGGATGGATGGAGCTGACGCTCGCAACGACCGTCGGCAAGCTTAAGATCGAGTCGGACATTGACGGTTTTAACAAAATTGCCGGTGCTGTTGCGCGGGCTCTCGAGGCCAACGATGTTGTTTTTGACGCAAACAGTGTGGAGAACTTCAACGCAATTGGCATTGAGACCAATTCTCCTGGCCTGCCGGAAGCTGCCAAACGGTTCGACAAGGTCAAACCATGGCAAGATGGCCAATCGGGATAATGCTGGAAGACCTGCTAAGATTCACCGTCTCATGAGTGAATTCAATTTGCCGGCACGCCGCCACCGATTGGCGAGCAACTCCCCGCACGACCGCAAGCCGTGGATCTCGACGGCGCGGAAAGACTGGCGGCTTTGTTTGACGTAAGGGATATCAATCGGACACTTTTTGCTTGGTCCCGAACGCGGGCTAGCTCTGACCGTGCCCGCCTAAACGTCGACAGGCTGCGGCTCGGTGGGCGGCGCCATGCCGAGCGCTGACTTATAGACATCCAGCAGGGCTTCCTGCTCCTGGCGATCGTCCGATTCCATCTTCCTCAGACGCACAATCTGGCGCATGATTTTTGGATCAAACCCTGTCGCCTTAGCCTCTGCGTAAACCTCGCGGATATCAACGGTGATCGTCGCCTTTTCCTCTTCCAGACGTTCGATCCGCTCGATAAACGACCGCAACCGGTCGCCAGAAACACCGCCGACTTCCGACATGTTTAATTCTCCCCGAAGGCTTGATGAAAAGATAGGCGGCGCAATCTACTCCCGACCTGCGAGCGCCTCAAGTAGAGACACAGAGAACGCGCTTTCTTTTCGGCCCTATTTCCAAACGCCATCAAACGCTCATATTTAGAGTTTCCAAACTGCGATGAGGAAAACACGCATTGGAGACCGTCCGGACTGCCGCCATTTTGCAAGCATTGTCGAACCCAGTGCTTTTGATTGACGGCGAAAAAACAATTGTGACCGCCAACGACGCGGCGAAAAATCTTTTGGGCGACGAGATAGAGGGCCGCTCCCTGTCATTATGCTGACCGCGCGCGGCGAAGAAGACGACCGCGTCCGGGGCCTCGAAACCGGTGCGGACGACTATGTCGTAAAACCCTATTCGCCAAGCGAGATGATTGCGCGTGTCCAGGCGGTACTGCGCCGCTCCCATCCGGAACTGGAAGAGGAAGTCCTCGAATATACGGACATCCGCATGGATCTGGCCCGCCATCGCGTGACCCGGCAAGGTGAGTCGATCCACCTCGGGCCAAGCGAATTCCGTCTGCTACGGGTCCTGATGGAGAGCCCGACCCGCGTGTTCTCACGCGAACAACTCCTCGACCGCGCTTGGGGTCGCGACGTCTATGTCGAAAGCCGCACCGTCGACGTCCATATCCGCCGCTTGCGGAAAGCGCTGAACATCAGCGGTTCCAAGGACATCATACGTACCGTGCGCGGCAGCGGATACGCCCTCGACGAGAGCAGCTAGGGTCCCCGATTCGGCAAATCTCTTTAGAAGCTCCCTGATTTACCATTCTCGCTGTCGAAATTTCTTTATCAGAATCAATCTGATCCCAGACATGTTAAAATAAAGTTACAATTTTATGACACCGGGGCATGGTGAAATCACTCCCGCCATAGTGCTTCGCCATCAAAAGATTTACCCAGCCGTGTATAAAGAAACGCTTACCAAAGACCTCTCAAAACTTCGCTATCTGGAATCTGCCTCTCAGACCAGCGGACAATTTCTCACCAAAGTCGGGTTTTCCCTTCTTTTTCTGGTGATCGTTTATGTCGTCGCCGTCTCATCTGGCGGGAGCGAAACCTATAGCGCCTTCATTGTCGCTGCCGGCGTCTGCGGCGCCTACATGGCAATGAACATCGGTGCTAACGACGTCGCAAACAATATGGGGCCAGCGGTAGGTTCCAAGGCGTTGACGCTCCCAGCGGCCCTCGCCATAGCAGCGATATTCGAGGCAGCGGGTGCCCTGATCGCAGGTGGCGATGTAGTAAAGACGATTTCCAAGAACATTATCGCCGTCGACTCCTTTGACAATGAACTCACGTTCATCTGGGCCATGCTATCGGCGCTTATCGCAGCTTCTTTGTGGATCAATATTGCAACAATGGTACGGGCACCCGTATCGACCACACATTCGATTGTCGGTGGCGTTATGGGTGCTGGCATCGGCGCGGCAGGTTTCGCAATCGTCAACTGGGGGACGATGTCGAAGATCGCTGCGAGTTGGGTTATCTCCCCGGTTCTTGGCGGGATTATTGCGGCTATATTTCTCGCATTTATCAATAATTTCATCGTCTACCGGGAAGACAAAATAGCAGGTGCCAAGCGGTGGGTCCCAGCATTGGTTGGGATAATGGCGGGTGTCTTTGCCGCCTATTTAATGCTGAAGGGGTTGAAGCGAGTATGGAAGCCGGAACCCTGGATGATAACTTCAGCCGCAATCGCCATCGGCGCCTTTACCTATCTCGTACTTAAACCTTACATAGCGCGTAAGGCCAGTGGAATGGAGAACCGCAACAAGTCAATTCGCACCTTATTCACCGTGCCACTTATATGCTCAACAGCACTCCTCTCCTTCGCCCATGGATCCAACGATGTGGCCAACGCGGTCGGGCCGCTGGCAGCCATTGTGTCCGCTGCAGCTTCGGGTAGCATCGCCACAAAAGTTACCATTCCACTATGGGTTATGTGCATCGGCGCGATCGGGATCTCCCTTGGCCTCGCGCTATTTGGGCCACGCCTGATTCGAATGGTTGGCGACCAGATCACGAAAATGAACCCGATGCGGGCATACTGCGTCGCCCTTTCCGCCGCAATTACCGTCCTAATTGCCTCGGCTCTAGGCCTACCCGTGAGTTCGACCCACATCGCCGTTGGAGCGGTCTTCGGCGTCGGTTTTTTCCGAGAGTGGCAAACCTCGCGCCGTACACACATCAATCATGGCCAATACCGAAAGGGTAAGAAGTTCTGGGAGAAAATGGATCCGGAAGAACGTGCATTGCGGCGCAAACTGGTGCGCCGTCAGCACGTCGTCACAATCGCATCCGCATGGGTTATCACGGTGCCTGCCACGGCGATATTGGCCGCCGCATTGTTCTGGGGCTTACGCTCGGTGTTCTAATTCCAGATGGTCTCGTAAATTTGCCCAAATTTCTGTCAGGCCTATGGATAGTTTCGCTAACTGACCCGGTTCCAAACATGCAGCTCCGCGCAATATCAGCCGCTACCTTGGCGGGCTAGATATCCGCATCCATTACTTTTTAACCTCGAATGGTGAGCCCGCAGGAAATTGCACGCTCTATTAGAATTAACCCTATAAGCACCACCCAATGTTTTAACCAAAACTCAGATATAATCTGGCGGCGGCTGGAAACCACCGACCTCATCGGCGAGGAGCCTGGCAAAGTCGATTGTCCGCAGATCGTGCATCGACGGCCCCACTATCTGCACCCCTGTCGGCAGGCCCGAACGCGTAAGACCCGCCGGTGCAACCGTCGAAGGAAGCAGCGCGACCCCGGTCAACCCCGCCCAGAACAGCTGATCGACCGCGCTTTGCGGAGCGCCATTAACTGAAATCGTTCGATCCCAACGTTCCCCTTGCTGGTCATGTGGAAAAGCAGCGGACGCCGCCGTCGGGCAGAGAAGTACATCCCATTGCTGAAAGAAAGTCCGCCAGGCCCAGCGCATATGGGTGCGGAGCTCGTTCGACGCCATCCAATCGCGATGGTACTGCACGGAAGCGCGCAGGTTTCGCGCCTCATAACTGGCATCGTCATCCGACAACGCAGCCACCTTCTCCCGATTCTCCAAAAACACCGTTTCCGGCAGTCGCGCCGTCGTAACGCCCCGCAGCAGCTGGATGTATATGTCGTGCGATTTTGCCATATCGATCTCCGGGCGCGCCCGATCGTCGACCGTCGCTCCGGCTTTAGCGCAAGCCTCCGCAACGGCCTGTATGCGATCAGCGTACTCGCTGTCGACCGGGCACACATCGTCCGTAACCATGACCGCGATACGAAAATCAGAGAGGTTCATCTTTTCAGGCTGAATAAGATCCAACCGATATCCGTCGGCTTCCAGCACATCTGGTCCAGCCATGGCCTGCAATGCGACCGCAATATCCTCCGCGCCGCGGGCCAAAGGTCCGACAACGGAGATGTCGGCATGAGACAGCACGCCCGGCATTGCTTGCCCCCGGAGGGGTACAAGGCCCCAGGTCGGTTTGTGCCCATAGACACCGCAGTAGTGGGCCGGGTTTCGGATGGAGGCACCGATATCGCTGCCGGCGTCGATGGCCGTCAAACCCGCTGCAAGCGCCGCCGCTGAGCCGCCCGAAGAACCGCCGGGCACCCGCCCCAAATCCCAAGGATTGTTGGTGGTGCCGTAGATCTCGTTGAAGGTCTCCCAATCGCTAAGAAGCAGCGGCACGTTGGTTTTACCGAAGAGAATCACGCCAGACGCCAACATCCTGTCGACAACGACAGAGTTTGTCTCTGCGACGTTGTCCTTTAGGTGCGGCACACCCCACGTTGTCGGGGTTCCCTCCCAGTCGTAGCTCTCCTTAATGGTCATTGGCACGCCGTGTAGCGGTCCCCAACTCTCTCCTTTGGCAAGAGCTTCGTCCGCCGCCCGCGCCCGTGCCAAGGCTTCCTCACGGCGGAAGACCACAATAGCGTTCAGCGCTTTGTTATGGGCGTCACAGCGCTTTAGGAAATGCTCCAGCAACTCGACGCAACCAACCTGCTTGGCGCGAATCATCGCCGCCAATTCACTTGCGGTCTTGAAGTGAAGATCATTGCTCATGACAAGCTCCTAGATGATCGGCATCGGATCGCAAAAACGTCGAAGGACGTTCTCCGAAATCCGCGATACATTGTTGTCGTAGTCATTGTGTGCGAGGGCGGCCGCCCAGGCGATTGAACTGGTCGAAAAAGCCGCACCGCCCTTTGGCGTCTCGTAGAACACCATATCGCAACGCACCATCGGGCTCGTCTCGCCGGTATTGGCGGAATGGGTGTGGGTCAACTCTTCCTTTACCCAGTGATACGCAGCAGTGAAATCGGTTGCAACCGCAACCGTCAAGGCATGCGGAGGGGTACCAAGCGCAGGGTCAGCGCGATCGATTTCCCAACCCGCGGCGCCGCCACCGAGCACACCGAAGTCGCCAATCCGTTCGTCAGCGCCAATCCCATCGAAAATGAACGCAGCACGCGGGTCGAAGCTCGCCTCCGTCCGTTCATAGTGGCAGGAAAAATCAAAACCTTGTGCGGTCATCCCGGTGCCGGCCACCGTTTGCGGCGCCCGTCCCATACGGCGCCACATACCACCGAGTTCCCCCGTGAAACTGTGATAGTACTCGCCACCCTCAGCGAGCCAGGCGCGAATACCGTCCTCCGCCCGTCGCATTTCCATCACACCCGGAAGTTCCGGATGGTAGGAGACCCGCCAGTAAAATCCGTTGCCACCAAAATAGACGAACCGTCCTCCTTCGTTCTTAAAGGTCTCATAAGCTTCCTGCATCCGAAGGGATGGATACTCCGGGTGGGTTCCGGTCATCATGCATTGATAAGGGGCGAGAAGATCGTAACCGTACTTGTCGAGGTCGTCTTCGGTGATCACGTCATAAGCGATGCCGCGCGCCTCCAGCCAATCCGAAATGTGCGTGTCGGCAGCAAACTGCCAAAGCTTTTCCTTCGGTTGCATGTTCAGAATCGGCCGCAGACGCGACGTGTAGCACACACCAGAGCCGTCGGAATGCTCGTCATAGAGGGAACAGCCGAGTTCCGGATGTTCATGAAGGTAGAGAGCCGAGGGATCGAGTGCCGCCCAGTAGCCGGTGACATTTTCACGTTCGCGCCATTCGACCTCGCTATGTCGGTCCGCATAGGCCCAATAGCTGGCCGTCGGCAACAACAGAGCCAACGGCGCCGTCGCGGTACCGACGGGCGGGCTCACGACAAACGGGCAGTAGTCCTCGTGGTTATCGTGGGTCTGTTTGGCGCAATATATGCCGCTCGGAAAATTCGCCGGAACATCGAAGGCGAAATCCGTCTCCCAGCCACAGTCATACAGGTCGTCATCATGGAAATGGATAGCGCCGTACTGCTCGGGACAACGGGTCCAGTTATATTCGCTGCCGTCCCAGTTCCAGCCTTTCATGGCACGGGTGGGCAAATTCACTGTTTCCCCATCGCGACCGTTTCCGGAAACATCGACAACGCGGGTGCCGGACATCTCGCGGGCGAAATCCCAGCGCGCCACCGTCTCTGCGCCAAAATCAGACGCTATCCCATCTTCCATAAAAGCGGCTTGCTCTGCCGACGACATCGACCGCCTCGCCACCTCCGGCGTATCAATCTTGCCGTTGTAGTGACCGGCAGACGGCGCGTCACCGTCGTGCCAGGCCGCAAGCCGGACCCCCGGACCTTGAACCGGTGCAAGATCAATACCCGCGGCACCGCTCGCGGTGGTCTCGCCATACGGATACTGAACAAGAGGCCGCTGTCCAACCCAGACTTGGCC
>DJKK01000087.1 GCA_002434595.1 Alphaproteobacteria bacterium UBA6544
GATGACCGACTCACTTGGTGAGGACGCCGACGGAAAATCGGTTTATCTCGCGGATATCTGGCCGACACCGGCGGAGATCGACGCGGCGATACGGGAAACAATTTCGCCGGCGCTTTACACCGAACGTTATGAGACGGCCGAGGATGGCGACGATAATTGGCAGGCATTAGAGGTTCGTGACGGTGCTTTATTCGATTGGGATAGGAAAAGCACCTATATCCGGCGTCCACCGCTGTTTTCGGGTTTTGGCCCAAAGCCGTCGCCGGTCGGCGATATTGTTGGCGCCCGGCCGCTTGTTCAGGTTGGCGATATGACGACGACGGACCACATATCACCGGTTGGTGCCATTCCGACCGATGTTCCCGCCGGAGAGTATTTGCAAAGCCTCGGTGTCGAGCCGCCTGATTTCAATATTTACGGGACCCGCCGTACGAATCATGAGGTGATGATTCGCGGAACCTTTGCGAATATCCGGCTCAAGAACGAGATGGCGCCCGGTACGGAAGGCGGGCTCACCAAGCACCATCCGTCCGGCGAGATGATGACGGTCTATGATGCCGCGATGCGATACGCCGCGGAAGAAACGCCGTTGGTGGTTATTGGCGGCGACGCTTATGGAACCGGGTCCTCACGTGATTGGGCGGCCAAAGGCACATATCTGCTCGGTATACGTGCCGTCATTGCCGAGGGTCTCGAACGCATCCATCGCTCGAACTTGATTGGTATGGGAGTGCTGCCGTTACAATTCCCCGAGGGGGTCAATCGAAAGACCCTCGAGCTCGACGGTTCAGAGGTTTTTGATCTATCGGGTCTTTCAGACGGTGTGGCAGCGCGGATGACAGTCCCATGCCGGATCATGCGGCAAGATGGCTTCGTCACCGAAGTGAAACTGATCTGCCGCCTCGATACGGATGTCGAGGTCGCGTACTACCAGAATGGCGGGATGCTGCATTATTGTTTGCGGGAGGTCCTCGAAGCCGCTTAATTGGCCGCGCTATGGAGCCCACCATTGAGATTCCGGACGATTTGTGTTTCGTCCCCTGGAGTGATGAGCGCAGACGCACTCACCTCGAGGAGACGCTCGCCCAGGCACCCGACCCGGATGGGATCTGGGTGTTTGGCTATGGATCCCTGATCTGGGATCCCCGATTCGAACCCCTTGAGACCCGCATCGCCAAGCTTGACGCTCATCGCCGCTCGTTCTGTTTCTGGACGACGATTGGTCGCGGCACGCCGGAGCAGCCGGGCCTCGGTTTGGCTGTGGTGCCGGGGGAGGACTCCGTCGATGGCTTGGCCTATCTGCTCGACCCGAACGGTTTGGACGATGTTCTCGAAGCATTATGGCTGCGTGAAATGCGGGCTGGTGTCTATCACGCGGAATGGAAACGAATGCGTACATCCGAGGGAGACGTACATGGCATTGTGTATGTCGCGAACGAGAGCCATCCGAATTTCGCAGGTGATATTCCGCTTGAAGAACAGGCGCGGATCATGTCTAAAGCCAAGGGTTCTCGGGGCTGGAGTTATGAATACCTAGAAAATCTCGTGCAGGAATTCGAACGCCTCGGTATCGATGACCCGTATCACGCCGCGCTGTATGACCGGATTATGGAGATTGTAGGCGTACGTGGCTGATTTTGACACGTACAGCCGTACGTTAAGCTTTGGTCAGTTTTGGTAAAGCCTCCGCTGACCCTTTCGACGGCAGGTCGGTGATCAGCATATGTGCCGCCTTATGGGTGATGCAGATCTCTGGCCTTGCATTGGCCATGACCACTTGGGGTGTGATCCCACAAGCCCAAAACACTGGTACCTCGCCTTCTTCGATTACCGGCGGATCGCCGTATTTCGGTTTCATGATGTCCTCGATCCCGATAGCTTGGGGATCGCCAAAATGAACCGGAGAGCCGTGGGTGAGGGGGAATCGGCTGGTGACTTCGACGGCGCGGATCGCATCCGCCGGCTTGAACGGCCGCATTGAGCAGACCATGCCGCCTTCGAAGGGACCGGACTTCGTGGTGGCTATGCTTGTCACGTAGGCGGGCACCTCCCGGCCAAGCTCCAGGTGGCGCAATGGCAGGCCGGCGGAAACAAGCGCCTCCTCGAACGAATAGGAGCAGCCGAGCACGAACGCGACGAAGTCATCCTGCCAATGGTCGGAAATATCCGTCGTCTCTTCGACGACCTCACCGTTGCGGAAAACGCGGTACTTGGACACATCGGTACGGAGGTCGAAATCATGCGCCAGTGTCGGCAACGCGGCCGAACCCGCCTCTGAGACTGCGATTAGCGGACAGGGCTTCGGGTTACGCTGGCAAAAAGTGGCAAAGTCGAGGGCATGCTTCTCCGGCAGGATTGCCAAGTTTCCCTGAATATAGCCCATCGCCAGACCCGTCGTGTCACTGGTGTACTGTCCTGCACGGATCAGGCGGCGCATCTCTTGCGGCGACAGTTGTCGCAAGTCGCGTAAACTCTGCACGTCGTTCATTACGAAGCTCCCGAAGCGTTATTCACGGGCCATTCTTGATGGAAACGGATCGGGAGTCCACACGCCTAATGAAACGATCGTGATCCGCGCCGCTTGTCCCCGCCCGGCGGAATCGACAAACTCCCGCACCATGAAATGGATCAAACGCCTCGGCGCGGTTTTAACCTTGCTGCTTGCGGGGCCTTTGCTCATGCTCGGCGGAGGCGATGTAATGGGAAAAGCCTGGTGGGGGGCATCGCGTGACTCGGCCGGCCTGGCCCCTGAACCCGCTGCTGTGCACGATGCTGTGGCGCAGGTATACGCGGCCCGCGCGTTCAGCTGGCGCGGCGCCTTCGGTGTGCATACTTGGATTTCTGTCAAACCGACCGGAGCGGCGCATTTTACGGTCTATCATGTGGTCGGTTGGCGCGTTCGTCGCGGCGGTAGCGGGATCGTCATCGAGCGCGATGTTCCAGACCGGCTTTGGTATGGCGCGGTACCCGAAGTTCTCGCCGATATCCGCGGCCCGGGGGTCGACGAGGTGATTGCGAAGATCGATGCTGCGGCGCGCAGCTATCCCTATGACGACCGCTACACAGTCTGGCCTGGCCCCAATAGCAATACGTTCACAGCGTGGATTGCGCGGCGGGTGCCGGAATTGAAGCTCGATCTGCCGCCGACCGCGATCGGCAAGGATTGGCTCGGTCCCGATGGCCCTGTCGCCCCGGCGCCCAGCGGTACCGGCTATCAATTGTCTTTGTTTGGGTTGGCTGGCGTTTTGCTTGGTGCAGAGGAAGGTCTGGAAGTAAACGTGGCGGGGCTTAATTTCGGGCTCGATCCCTTCGATCTTGCGATCCGCCTCCCGGGTATCGGGCGGATCGGATTCGTGTCATCGGACAAGCCAAGGGTACTTGCCGCGCCCGAGGGACGCGAGTGACATGGCGAGTGTTTGGGGCAAGATAATCGGCGGCGTTGGCGGCCTCGCTTTGGGCGGGCCGATCGGCGCGCTTATTGGCGCCGCTGCAGGGCATATGGTCGACAAGGCCAGGTCACAGATCGGCGAGCCCGACGACGCGACGAAATCCGTGGCGTTCACCATCGTGACGATCGCCCTCGGTGCCAAGATGGCGAAGGCCGATGGGGTCGTGACACGTGACGAAGTCGATGCCTTCAAACAAGTTTTTCGCGTGCCGCCGGAGGAGACGGCGAACGTTGCCCGTGTTTTCGATCAGGCGCGCAAGGACAGTCGCGGCTTCGAGCCCTACGCCCGTCAGGTCGCTGGCATGTTCGCCGATAATCCAGGCGTGCTGGAAGAACTTCTCTATTGCCTTACCCGGATTGCCCGGGCGGATGGCGTGATGCATCCGGCCGAGATCGATTACCTGCGCTCTGTCGGCGATATTTTCGGGCTCGACGATCTGGCTTTCGAGCGCATTACCGAAATTACCGAGAATGCCGATCAGTCCGATCCCTATAAGGTGCTTGGGGTAACGCCCGACGTTGCCGACGACGAATTGAAAACAACGTATCGCACGCTGGTGCGCGAGAACCATCCCGACAAGCTGATCGCCGAAGGCATGCCGGAAGAACTGGTTGAACTCGCCAACGAGAAACTGGCCGCGATCAACGACGCCTATGACCGGGTGATGGCGTCACGCGTTATTAAATAAGGGCATGGCAGGCACCTATTCCATCATTGAGCGACCGTCGCCCAATTTCGACGCGAGGGAGACAGGCGTTCCGGTGGACATGCTGGTGATGCATTACACAGGTATGCCGAGCGGCAAGCAGGCGCTGTCACGTCTGACCGATGTCGAGTGCCAGGTGAGTGCGCATTACATGATCGAAGAGGATGGTCGGGTCTTCGCACTCGTCGGCGAGGCTGACCGGGCATGGCATGCGGGGATTTCATATTGGCGGGGGCACCGCAATATCAACGCACGGTCGATTGGCATCGAACTGGTCAACCCGGGACATGAGTTCGGGTACCGCGGCTTTCCGGAAGTCCAGATGCAGGTGCTCGAGGCCTTGGCGCTCGATATCATCTCGCGCCATCCAATTCCGCGCCGCAATGTTGTAGGCCACTCCGATATCGCGCCCACTCGAAAGGACGACCCGGGTGAACTCTTCGATTGGCGAAGTCTTGCCGCACAGGGAATTGGGCTTTGGCCGGAAAGGGCGGACCACGGCCCTGACAACGTGATGGATGCGCTGTCCGTCATCGGATACGACACAGTCGACTACGCACGTTCACTTGCCGCGTTTCAACGCCACTTCCGTCAGTCCGAAGTGCACGGGCACGCTGATATTGACACGCGCTGTTGGCTGCAGGGCACTGCCAATATGTATGCCGCTTCCGGTTCTTAACTGCTTTCACAGGCGGCTGTTTCGGTCCTATAATGATCCGGCGTCGGATGGCCGGATGGCTGCTCCTTGCAATGGGGAAACCTGCAAGGGGAGGAAAGTCCGGGCTCCACGGAAACACGGTGCCGGGTAACACCCGGCGGGGGCGACCCCAGGGAAAGTGCCGCAGAAAACAGACCGCCTGCCCGCCACATAAGGCGCTGCAGGTAAGGGTGAAAAGGTGCGGTAAGAGCGCACCGCCTTACTGGTAACAGTAAAGGCTAGGTAAACCCCACTTGGAGCAAGACCAAATAGGTCTCCAGATC
>DJKK01000309.1:0-10619 GCA_002434595.1 Alphaproteobacteria bacterium UBA6544
TGCGGGCTGTGTCGCAGAATTGGCGGAACGATTTTATCTGCCCATTGAAGGTCCGCATAAGGAAGATCAGTTCTTGATCGATGGCCTAGAGGAATCGGGCGAAAAATACGGCATCAATGCCCGTTCTTTCGTACCCGAACGTTGGCTCGATGGCCATGATATCGTGACCATAGGCGAGCAGACGCTGGGCGTCCGGCACTGTCCCGGGCATACGCCGGGTCATGTCGTTTTCTATCATGAACCCTCCCAGCTCGCCGCTGTTGGTGATGTGTTATTTCAGGGATCGATCGGCAGGTCGGATTTTCCGCGCGGTAATTATGATCAGCTTGTGGAGTCAATCGTGACGCAGCTCTGGCCGCTCGGCGACGATGTGACATTCATTCCGGGACACGGGCCGATATCCACTTTAGGCCATGAACGAAAGACAAATCCCTTCGTCTCCGACCTCGCGCTTGGACGGGCTTAAGGTTCGTCGGTGAGCTTGCCAGAGACCGGTGAACCGACTGTCCGGCAGCGCATCTTAATTCTCGTTCCGTTTGCGCTTTATCCAGTCATCGATTTCATATTCCGGATTGCGTACGGCTTGATCGCGCCGGATTTAAGCGCGGAGTTCTCCCTCAACGCGGCGCAATTAGGTTTGATCTCCAGCGTTTTCTTTATTGCTTTCGGTCTATCGCAATTACCTCTTGGTTTGGCACTCGACCGATTCGGCCCTCGGCGCACGACGTTGTTTCTCTTGGCTACGGCAATCGCCGGAGCTTTGCTATTTATTCATGCGGACGATGCGTCTGATTTGATCCTTGGACGGGTCCTGTTAGGGATTGGCATGTCGGCCAGCCTCATCTCTGGGATAAAGGCAACGTCTCTGTGGTTGCCGGGCCGCTTGCCGATTGCCACGTCGATCCTGGTGGGTTCGGCGGGCGTAGGTGGGATGATTGCAACTGTTCCTTTTGCGGAAGTACTCGCCGTGTACTTTTGGCGGGACGCCCTGCTCTTGTTGACTGCCGCGGCCGGACTCCTGTTTGTCGTCGTGACATTTCTGGTGCCGAACGGTGGTGGTCAACGATCAGGTTCGCTGATGCGACAATTCACTGGTTTCGGGCCTATTTTTCGGTCAGGCGGCCTTTGGCGGTTTGCCCCGATCGCGATGGCAGGCGTCGGTGTTGGAAGTGCCTATCAGACGCTGTGGGCACCGCTTTGGCTACGCGATGTGGCGGATTTCTCACCGTTGGAGATCGCATGGACGATGCTCGGTATGCTCGGTGTCTATGCGCTTGGGAATTTTGTTTTCGGCGGGCTCGCGCAACGGTTCTTACAACGCGGGAAGTCGATCATGACAATCATTTTGACAGCGTTTCTGATGTTCATGGGATGCCAAATGGCCTTAGCGTTGGAGGTAACGGAATGGGCCGTTCCTCTTTGGCTCTTCGCGTCGTTCACATCGGCCGGTGCCTATGCGATATATCCCGTAGTGACGGAGAACTTCCCATCCGAATACGCAGCGCGCGCCAGTTCGTCTCTCAATTTCCTCGTCTTTGCATCAGTATTCGCTGTGCAATGGTTTATCGGGGTGATCATTGACGGGTTCCCAAGTGCTCCGGGAGGTCGGTTCGCGGCGGAATCCTACCAATGGGCGATTGCAGCCGGTATCACTCTGCAATTGCTGGCGGTCGTCTGGTATTTACTGTCGTGCCGGATCAACCGGAATCGATGAGTCAGGAGACAACCTTTTGTTCGCGCAACTCGGCGATGCCCGTCGAATCCAATTCGAGCACTTCACGTAGAATCTCGTCGGTGTGCTCACCGAGCAGTGGTGGCGGTTTGTCGTCAAGCGCAGGTCGATCGGACAGGCCAATCGGTGAGCGTAATGTCTTCAGGTCACCGGCTGTCGGATGCGCCATGGTTTGCACCAGACCGGCCTCGAGCACTTCCGGGCTATTGAGGGCCTCGGGCAAACTGCGTACGGGTCCACAGGGAACGCCGGCGGCGCGCAGCTTTTCGACCCAATGGCCGCGCGGTTGCTCGGCGAAGACGGTCTCGAGGAGGGGCATGAAGATGTCGCGATGTTTGACCCGATCTCCCATGGCAGCGAATCTCGGATCTTCTGCGAGGTCTGGGCGGTCGAGGGCTTTCACCACGAGGTTTTCGTATAGGCGCTGCGTCCCGCACGCGAGATAGAACAGGCCGCCGTCGCTTCCCGCGAAGGCGCCGACTGGCACGACCGTTGGAAAATTATTGCCCATGCGCGGCGGCGCTTCACCTGCAGTAAAATAATACTGCGCTGCGTTGCCGAGCACCGAAATTGCGCCGCCCATTAACGAGACGTCGATATGCCGGCCCTGTCCGGTCGCTTTCTGATCGGCGATCGCGGCACAGACGGCGGTAGAGGCGTAGAGGCTTGTAAAAAGATCGATGATCGATAGCGGATGGCGCATCGGAGAACCTTCAATCTCGCCGCACAGTGACATCAGGCCCATTTCCGCTTGAAACACGGGGTCGAGCCCGGGACGCTCCGACATCACACCCTCCTGTCCGTAGGCCGAGACGGAGCAATAGACGAGGCTGGGGTTGAGTTCGCGCAATGTATTGTAGCCGACTCCGAGACGTTTCGCGACACCGGGCCGGAAGTTCTCGACGAACACATCTGATTTTGCAGCGAGCTTCAGAACGAGGTCGCGTCCAGCGTCCGACTTCATGTCGACCGCAATGCTTTTCTTGTTACGATTGAACGCGAGGTAAAAGTGTCCTTCTCCACCGACTTCCGGCGGTTTCATACGGCGTGAGTCGTCGCCGCTTTCCGGGACCTCGACCTTGATGATCTCTGCCCCGAGGTCTCCTAGCTGCATGGTGCAGTTTGGTCCAGCGATGATTCGTGAGAGATCAAGGACGCGAACGCCCTCCAATGGCAAATGTGGCATGATTTCTTTCCTGACGGCTTCCCGAAGTCCGCGAACCATGTATGTTCGAGCGGCAGGCTGGAAAGCGGTCGGGAAAGAAGATTCTGGGGAGGAAATTTGGCAACCGATAAGCCTGGACTGGAATTCACCGCGTCTTTGCCTGAGACCGCGGATGCGTTCAATTCGGCAATGGACGACTAAACGTTGTTCGCAGGAGAGCCGGTCGGCCGTTTGTTGGAAACAGCGGAAGTCGATCCCGATTTTGCGCTGGGTTATTGCCTCACAGGTTGCTCGCGCCGTTTTGGTGGTGTGGGACCGATTCATCCCCGCGTCAGTCTCGAACTGCTCGCGGCTCGGGCACGGCGGAGTCGCCTGTTGCCGAGCGAACAGGCTCATATTGACGCCTTTGAGACGGTGGCTGCCGGCGAATTCTCCAGAGCCGGTCGGATGTGGGACGACATCCTGGGGGATATCCCTACGATATGATGGCGACAAAATGCGCTCACGAATCTTATTTTCTGGTCGGTGAAGCGCGGCGATTGCAAAAATTGGCTCAGGACATCTTGCCGAAGTGGTCGGACAATATGCCCTATTACGGTTACCTCCTCGGCATGGGCGCATTCGGCCTCGAAGAAGCGGGCGAATACGCGGAAGCTGAAAAGATGGGCCGCCGCGCGGTCGAAATTGAGCCGCGCGATCGCTGGGCCGTTCATGCAGTGGCGCACTTCATGCAGATGCAGGGGCGCTGTAACGAGAATATCGAATGGCTGGAGAGCACGGTTGATGATTGGCGCGATGCAGTATGGCTCAGCGGTCACCTCTGATGGCACCTTTGTCTGCCGCTTCTCGAGAAGGAACAATTTGATCGTGTCTGCGATATCTACGTTGCACGCATGGCGGCTTGCGACGAGGATATGGTGACGCGAATGATGGACTATGGCGTCTTGAGGAGTTCTACCTCGACGTTGGAGCCCGATGCGAACCTCTTGCGGATAAATGGCTGCGACACGTAGATGAGCACGCCATTGCCTCCACCGACGCTAATTTCGCGATGACTATGTCGGCGGCCGATCGACAGCGAACCTTGCGTCGTTTCAACCAAAGTCAGAATGCCTATGTCTAAGGGGAAGCAAGCACCAATGGCGAGATTATCGGACGTATCGGCCAGTCTCTTTGCGAAGGCGTAGGCGCTTACCGGGATGAGGAATTCGGTACCGCAGCGGATAATATTTTTCCCGTAATTGGCGGGACCTTGCGGATCGGCGGCAGCAATGCCCAGCGTGACGTGTTCCGACTAATGTTAACCAATGCACTGCTGAAAGCTGGGCGCCACGCCGAGGCTCCGATTTTCTAAAGCCATTGGTCGGAAAAGTAGAGACGCCGAGCCTAATGCGCGAACTTGCCATGGCGTATGACGGGTTGGGCCGCGATGCGGAAGCTGAGGCTCTCAGAGCCGAAGTAGCGTCTGGCCTGAACTGAAGGCGATGAAAAGACTTAGAAAATAACGCTTTCGCGGGTTAAGATTACGGTCCGTCAAATCGACAATGGTGCCGCGATAAGCAAAAGCTTTGGCAACATGGCGAATAACGATGACGATGGTAGTTGGTTCGCTCTCAAGGAGAGGTTGCCGGTCATGGCGGTGCTCGCAGCTCTCCTTGTGCTCGTTTTATGATGCTGGACCAGTCCGTTATCAATTTCAGATGCAGCCTCGTCGATTTCATCATCTTTGACTACAACCGCTGGGGCCAAGTCTGGGAAGCGAGCCGTGGCTAGCAGCGACAAACCCTGCTATTTCGCCTATTGATCCCGGTCGGTTTCGACCGACTCTCATGCAAGGATGTGCGAGTACTGTCGAGGTGGTGCGATGGCTGCGGCCCGTGAGGATAAACCGAAAGTCGGCTTGTTGATGGGAGACCCTTCTGGGATTGGACCGGAATTGGCGGCCAAGGTATTGGCGGATGCGCACGCAGATGATGCTGTGCAACTCGTGGTTATAGGCGACGAGCGAATTCTCCAGCGACACCTCAATGTATTGGGGCTCCGTCTGGACCTGCAGGTGTGTGAACGCCTATCGGATTTTGATTTTGGACAATCCGGAATTCCATTTCTGCGGGCGCCTGTGACGGCGATCGACCTAGATGCTTTGCCGATCGGCACGGCCAACGAGATCGGGGGCCGCTATACAATGGAGGCCCTGTCGCTGGCACTCGATCTTGCGGCGGATCAAGAGATCGACGCCGTGGCCTATGCGCCGATGAACAAGAAGGCGATGAATTTGGCGGGGTGGAAATACCGGGACGGTATCGACTTTTGTACCAGCCATCTTTCTCATGAGGGCACATTCTCGGAGTTGAACGTCCTTGAAGGCCTGTGGGTAGCGCGGGTGACATCTCATGTCCCGATGAAGGACGTTTGGAAATTCCTGACGACCGAGCGCATCCACGCAATAATTCGCCTGCTTCACGGCTCGCTAGCGGCAAATGGCGTCCAAAACCCAAAGATAGCGGTCGCCGGGTACAATCCTCACTGCGGAGAAGGCGGGCTTTGCGGGACGGAAGAGGTGGACGCGATCATTCCGGCGATCGAACGGGCCAACCAAGACGGCATGAAGACGGAAGGACCGATTTCAGCTGATATTGTCTATGTCGAGGCGCGCGACAAAGGTTTCGACGGAATCGTCACGATGTATCACGACCAATGTCAGATCGCGAACAAGCTTTTGGAATTCGAGCGCGGTATCGCCATCCACGGCGGCTCACCGGTGCCGACCGTGACGACCGGGCACGGCACCGCCTACGACATCGTCGGTCAAGGGAAAGCAAATCCCATACCGCTAAAACGGGCCATAACTGTCGCGGGAAACATTGCCCGGAACAGCGGAATGTATGCGGCCCGAGGTTAGCCGCGGTGTCCGGCTAAACTTCTCCCGAAATACCGCCGCGAGTATTCCACCACGGCAGATCGCCGAACGATCTCAGGTCGATTTCATGGGTCCATGTTGACCGGTGCTGCTGGGCTAGATGGAAGTAGGTTTCGGCGATCTTTTCCGGCAGCATCAGGCCGTCATGCTCCATGCCACGGGTTTCGCGCAGCTCCTGATAACGTTCCGGGCCCAACATCTTGCCGAGTGTGTCGGGTGCGTCGACTGCGCCGTCGATAAGGATATGGGCGATATGGATTCCCTGAGGTCCGAGTTCTGCGTTGAGGGTCTGGCACAGCATGCGGCGTCCACCCATGGAGGCGGCGTGTGAGTGTTGTCCCCGGTTACCTCGAACCGCGGCGGTCGCCGATGTGACGAGCAGCGTACCATGTCCGCGGCCAACCATTAACGGGCACAACGCGGAAGCCAGTCGGAACAGGCCGAAAGTGGCAAGGCGCCAACCCATCTCAAACGTCTTATACGAAGTGGCCGACAGGCCACGATCGCCAACCTGTGAGCCGAGGTTGTAGACGGCGACTTCGATGGGGCCGATGTCGGCCTCGACCGCCGCTACCTGGTCCTCAATAGTGTCCGGCTCTATTGCATTGAGCAACACGCCGGTTGCCGATCCACCGTCCTTCTTGATGCTGGCGACGAGTTGGTCGAGACCTTCCTGTCCCGTGCGTCGGCACATTACGGAGTGATACCCCTCTCTTGCGAATTTTGCTCCGACCGTACCGCCTATTCCGGCACCGGCGCCGATTACGAAACAAACTGGTTTCATAGACTGACCCTTCCGATTTTTGAACGTCCTAGTATCGGAGACCGAAGACACTATTGCCACACCTGAACGACCATCGTGTTAGCTCTATATCGATTTGCGATATTAAACGGCATCGCGCCACCTCACGCGCGGCGCGTTTTTTCGAGCTATACGAGAAAGGGCAATTCATGGCTGCGAACCAGATCACCGGCCGTTCGGCGTTTCTTTCACTACTGAAAGGGCAAGGCATTACGCATCTCTTCGGTAATCCGGGAACCACCGAATTGCCGATCATGCATGCTTTGAAAGATCACCCAGATCTAACCTACGTAATGGGCATGCAAGAATCCGTTGTCGTGGCCATGGCTGACGGGTTTTCTCGGGCCTCTGGACAATTGGTCGCCTGCAATGTGCACGTGGCACCCGGTCTCGGAAACGCGATGGGGTCGCTCTACAATTGCAAGTTCACCGGTACACCGCTCATCATCACCGCGGGGCAGCAGGAGCTGGGGCACGGTCTTACGGAACCATTGCTCTATGATTCTCTGGTGCCTATGGCGGAGCCGCTGGTGAAATGGGCGACGGAAATCACGCGCCTCGAGGATATGCCCCGCATCGTTCATCGCGCCGCCAAGATTGCGATGACACCGCCGACCGGCCCGGTATTCCTGTCTTTGCCGGGCGATATTCTGAATAACGAATCTGGCATCGACCTGGGCTCGGCCACACGTGTCGACACTCGAAACCGCCCGTCTGACGACGTGCTCGAGCAAATCGCGGAACGGCTATTGCGGGCCGAAAATCCCGTCATGATCTGTGGCAATGAGGTCGTCACCAGCGATGCGCTTGCCGAAGCGAGTGCGTTCGCGTCCACGCTTGGCGCGACCGTATATCAGCAGACCGTCCCCTATGGGGCACATTTCCTCTCAGAGCATCCGTGTTTCATGGGCAGCCTTTCGCGCAGCCAGAAGCAAGTTCGTAGTGTTCTGGAGCCATTTGATCTGATGGTCGTCGTGGGAGCGGATGTGCTCCGTATGTCTGTCTGGGATGAGGTCGATCCCATGCCAGATGGATTGCCAATCGTGCAGATTGGCTTGAACGACTGGGAGATGGGCAAGAACTATCCGACAGAACTGGCGATCGGCAGTGACGTGCGCGAGACTTTGAAGGCGCTCATCCCGTTCTTGAAGGAGAAAGGGGGCTCTGCCCTTGCGGATGCAGCCGAGAAGCGCATCGCCGCACTAACGGATAAGAATTGGGCGGCCAATCGCGGGAAACTCATTGAAAGCATCAGTGATGCGGGCAGCGGAACGCCGATTGATCCGGACTGGCTGATGCTGAAAATCACGGAAGCGCTGCCGGAGAATGCGATCGTCGTCAACGAGGGTGTCACGGCGACGAGGTACCTAAACGATCTGCGGCCCTATCGTGATCGCTACGACTATCACGGCCTTGCTTCCGGTGGGATCGGCTGGGGAATTGCCGCCGCTGTTGGGGTTCAGCTGGCTCATCCGGAACGCCCAGTATGTGCGATCATAGGTGACGGTAGTTCGATGTACAGTATTCAGGCCCTTTGGAGTGCTGCCAACCAGAAGTTGCCAATGACTTACGTCATCGTGAACAACGGCGGCTATAGGATCATCAAGCAGCGGCTTCTGTCGTTTCACAAGAACGATCATTTCATCGGAATGGACTTCAAGGAACCGGAAGTAAATTTCGCGGCTCTAGCGAATTCTATGGGCGTGAAGGCGGAACGCGTCGAAGATCCGGGCGGCTTGCGCGACGCTTTGGATCGCGCGCTTGCGAACAGCAGCGGACCCAACCTCGTCGAAGTTATCTGCGACGGCAGTGTCTGACGTTCTGTTTCTAGTGACTGCGGTGGGGCGGGTTTAGTTTTCTATTGCGTTTCGTACCGAGGGACTTGAACAAATGGTCTGGGAAAGTATTACGGGGTAGATACGTATATACCTCGCTTGAGGCGCCCATCGTCGAAGAGAAGCCACCAGTACGGACAAGCTTGGCGCTACAGGCGTTGTGTCATGTGGGGAAAGTGATTTGGAGGCTGCGCATAAGTTGGCGTAGGATGTCAAGTCAATCTCTGGCGTCTGGTCCATGCCTGTTTGAATCCGGTTCGAACCCTTCCTGCGTGGCGGTCATGCATTGAAGACCTTCTTGGACAAAAGAAAACTCAGCGAGAAAGACATCGCCCATATGTTTAGCGACTTTGGCGGAATGTACGGAAATTGCCCAATCGATGATTTCGTTCCGGGCGGACTTTCAAGCCATGCCCGTGCATTCCGTATCCTGTCCTACGAGGCGCGAATAACACGGGAAATCGGGAACCTAAATTGTTGATAATCGCTTATGACGCTTTTCGCAGTTCACTGGATGCACCTATCCACTTGGTAGTTTGCAGTTAAACTGTAGATTACATCGTTTGGAAGCCAATGCTAAACTACTCTATTACGAAAGGTATCGGTTAGTAATTTTTATGGCAATTTTTGACCCGGAACAGTAAATGCTAAGGGAAGTTATCTTCGTCTGCAGAAATGTTACACTAACTTAACAGTTTCATAACATCGCAATATATAGGTCGTTATTAGATAGAAGGCGCACGTTTTTTTATTGGGGGGAATTGCACCGCGTGTGTGAAACCCTCCTTTTCGCGAACGTAGCGACACACAACTAACTTCGTTTTGATTTAAAAAATGTGGATTCAGGCGATCTTTTTATTGGTAAAATTTACGATCAGATGCCGATAAGCGGCTGCACAACACGAGCGGCTATACTACTGAAGCGAAGCGGTGCATCCGTAACGGCTAGGCAAATGCAGTCTTCGCCGGCTGCCGCGTATGGTTGGTGTTCTAGAGTTTCACTCGCCTCTTGCAAGTCGCCACGCGCATATTGGCCGGTCGTATCAGTAAATACACCGTGCAGCACGAGCGTTAGCTCCAGCCCGCCGTGAGTGTGCGACGGGACGGGTTTTCCCGCAGGGATTCGGAGTAATCGAACAGACGTCTCATCTTCTCCTGTTGAAATAAGGCATTGATAGGCGCCTAAGCCAAGTCGCCGCCATGGAACTTGGTCGAGATCGCCGCCAACGTACCGGCGAAGCGGTTCGGGCAAGACGGGTGAAGAAATAGACGCCCTCGGCGCGGGCACGTCATCTAGTCGGTCTACCTCAGCTAAAGGTACGCTAATTAAGTCGGGTAACCTGTCCCCCGAAAGCGGAGTTGGTTTAAGCTCCTCCAAAAAGGCCGCTCCGATGGCTTCGAAATCCCGTACAACCTGGCGGCATTCGGGACAAAGCGCCAAGTGTGCAGCGATCGCAACGCTCCATCCTTCTCTCAAAGCTCCTGATGCATAATCGAGCAGAAGCGCTTCACTTGGATGATGTTCGATGTTCATTCTTCTTCTCCGATCTCACTACGGATACGCTGGACTGCTAGCCGGATGCGAGATTTTACAGTACCGAGAGGGATACCCAATTTTTTAGCAATTTCCGCATGTGGGATATCTTCAAAAAAAGCGAGCTTAAGCACTTCTTGTTGTTCAGGTGGAAGCGCCGCAACTCGGCCACGGATCCGTATTGCTTCTTGTGCCGCAGAAACAGTTTCGATTGCCGCTTTTGGCGCGTCTGGAACAAGCGCTGGATCGTTCGGGTCGAGTTCGGGGCGTATAGTCTTGCGAACTAAATCTATTCGAGCGTTTCGAGCAATGGCGAAAATCCACGTGGAAGCGGACGCTTTCTTCGGATCGTATTGGTGGGCTTTGCGCCAAACATTTAACATTGCCTCCTGAACCGCTTCTTCCGCTTGATCCGGGCTCGCTCCCCTTGCTTGAAGATAGGATTTGACCCGTGGAGCAAAATGATCAAAGAGTGATTGGAAGGCACTTCGGTCCTGAGAGTCCCCGACCGCAACCAGAGATTTTTCCATTTCGTCGAAAACTTTTCCCTTTTTAGGAGCCGCCGATTTGGATCCGATACCTAGCTTGTCCGATTGCCTGCTTTGCGACTTTCGCAGGGGCAAAACAGACA
>DJKK01000309.1:11037-13709 GCA_002434595.1 Alphaproteobacteria bacterium UBA6544
GCTCTCAAATTTTCTTTAGCGGTGATCCAATAAACGATCGCTTTCGTAGAAGGTATCTGTCGCGGATGCGCGCAATCGCCTCTTCGTATCGGGAATTTTCAATTGAACACAGCAAACTCCGTCTATAATAGACGTTTAAGTATTGCCGTTATCGGAACAGGCGTCGCAGGTATGTCGGCGGCCTGGCTGTTGAACAAAAATCACGATATCACTGTGTACGAAAAGAATGATCGCATCGGAGGGCACTCGAACACGGTTGAGGTACAGACAGAAACAGGATCAGTTCATGTTGATACTGGGTTCATTGTCTACAACGAACAAAACTATCCGAACCTGACCGCCTTGTTTGCACATCTTGATGTGCCGTCGATAGACGCCGAGATGTCGTTTGGCGCGTCTCTGGATCAGGGCAACTTCGAGTACTCCGGCACGGACTTGGACGGTATTTTGGGTCAAAGGCGCAACGTCTTTCGACCCCGGTTCTGGAAAATGATATGGGGAATATTGTCGTTTTATAAAAACGCACCCGAAATTCTCGACGATCCCGCATACGACGGCATGAGCTTGGGCGTTTACCTCGAACACTGCGAACTCAGCGATAGCTTCGTTGAAGATCATCTTCTGCCGATGGGTGCAGCGATTTGGTCGACCACCGCGGCGGAAATTAAGTCCTATCCGGCGAAGGCCTTTGTCCGATTTTTCGAATCTCACGGACTGCTGACCCTGAGCAACCGTCCACAGTGGCGTACCGTCGTTGGCGGCAGCCAGGAATATGTTCGGCGTTTAACGGAACCCTATCGGGACCGTATCCACTTTTCCGGGGTTCGGTCCGTTCGACGCACCGGCAACGAAGTGTTCGTGACCGACGAAGCTGGAAATCAGAAGGCCTATGGCCACGTTGTCTTCGCGACTCATGCGGATGAAACGATCTCGCTGCTGTCCGATGGCGATGAACGGGAGCGTGGTCTCCTTGGAAAATGGCGCTATACGCAAAACCGTGCCGTGCTGCATAGTGACGCGTCTCTGATGCCCAAACGACGCCGCGTGTGGTCGAGTTGGAATTTCATTGGCGATCCCAGTGCAGACAACGGCAATCGGCTTTGCGTGACATACTGGATGAACCACCTGCAGTCCCTAAAGACAGATAAACCACTTTTCCTCACATTGAATCCCGTTTGGGAGCCATCGAAAGAGAGCATTATCTCTGAGTTCGAATATGCGCATCCCTTCTTCAACACTGAAGCCCTCGAGACACAACCAAACCTATGGTCCGTTCAGGGGCATCGGAATACTTGGTACTGCGGGAGCTATTTCGGCGCCGGCTTCCACGAGGACGCCTTGCAATCTGGTCTTGCCGTTGGCGAACAGTTGGGCGGCCAAGAACGGCCTTGGGATAGCGCGAATATTAATGACAGACTTCATTTCGCTGAGACCGACCAGGCAACCCCCGCATGATGATTGGTTCTGCCATATATAAAGGTTCCGTCATCCACGAACGGATGCGACCCAAACGCCATCGTTTGCGGTACGATGTTTTCACAATGTTGATCGACTTGGAAGAACTCCCGGATCTGGACAAATGCGGGCTTCTTTTCGGTCACAACCGGTTTGCTGTTTTATCATTTTTCGACCGCGACCACGGCCGTGCAAACGGCGAATCGCTGCGCCCTTGGGTCGAAGATCGACTACAGGAGGCGGGCGTGGTACCCGATGGCGGCGCCATTCGGTTGCTGTGCTACCCGCGTATTTTTGGCTACGTCTTCAATCCGTTGAGTGTCTATTTCTGCTACCGCTTAGATGGTGCACTAAGCGGCATCGTTTACGAAGTCTGCAATACCTTCGGCGAGCGCCACGCTTATGTGATCCGTACGCCCAAAAGCAGTCGTTCAGTCATTCGTCAAAGTTGCGACAAGAAAATGTATGTCTCCCCCTTCATGGCGATGGAGACCAAATATCAATTCCGGATTGTTCCGCCGGCGGAGCAGGTTAATATCGCAATCCGCCAAAAGGACGAGGACGGGATTCTCTTTGCCGCTTCGTTTAGCGGCGAGAAGTCGCCATTCAACCGCAAGACCCTCATCGGCTGTCTTGCCGCGTTTCCCTTTTTGACGGTCAAAATAATAACTGCCATTCATTGGGAGGCGTTCTTATTGTGGGCAAAAGGACTCAAGGTCTTCCCCCACACCCCGGCCACGCGTCCAGTCGACAGCAGTATCGGCCAAGTGGACGGATCCTAAGCAGGAAGAAAAAAGAGATGGAACAGTCAGTTTCCGGAGGCCAACCGGCGATCGAAACGTCAATAAAGCTATCCCGCCTCGCACCGTTGGAGCGATTAATGGTGCGTTGGTTCGAGCAGCTCGAAAAGGGCCAGCTTATGATCGATTTCCCCTCAGGACACCGGCAAATCTTTGGTCATGGGGAAATCTCACCGCAGGCCGTGCTGGAGATTCACGACCTTCGGTTGATATTGCGAATGCTGATTTCGGGCGACCTCGGCCTTGCCGAGGGCTATCTGAACGGCGAATGGAGTACACCGAACTTGTCGGCACTCCTGACTGTCGGCGCGATCAATTTGGATGAGTTGTCGGATGCGCTCGATTCGGGGTGGCTCTCCAAGTTTCAGGGCCGGCTCCGCCATGCACTTCGCGCGAATACAAAACGCGGCAGCCGGC